>JAHPYY010000098.1 GCA_019058515.1 Promethearchaeota archaeon | reverse complement strand
TTTATTCATAAACATCTGTATCAGCTTTAGTGGGTTCAGTTCCGTAATCGATAATCTCGTCCCTATCGCTCAATCCATCACCGTCAGTATCAGGATCAAGAGGATCAGTTAGAAATATCCTTTCTGAATAATTAGATAACATGTCAAAATCAGCATCGTGATATTGTTGATTTTTACATCTAGTGAAGATAGTATCTCCAGATAATCCATTCCAATAAATTCTCCTCCCAGAAGGTTCTGGATTTAGTGCATATACATTTCTATCACTATTACCAATTACAACTTCGAGTGTGCTATCCCCATCTAAATCGCCTAACGCTGGAGAAGACTCCACAATCTCTATAGTGATAAAATTCCAAAGTTCACTCCCATCCTCGCCGTTTAATGCGTATACATAATTATCTCCGCTACCAAACACGACTTCGAGCTTACCATCACCATCCACATCGCCTAACGCTGGAGAAGAAAACACACTATATCCAGTAGTAAAATTCCAAAGCTCACTCCCATTCTCACCGTTTAATGCGTATACCTTATGATCGTAACAACCGAACACGACTTCGAGCTTACCATCACCGTCCAAATCGCCTAATGCTGGAGAAGAATACACATTAAATCCAGTGATAAAATTCCAAAGTTCACTCCCATCCTCACCGTTTAATGCGTATACATAATTATCTAATCCTCCAATTACGACTTCGAGCTTACCATCACCATCCACATCGCCTAAAGCTGGAGAAGAATACACACCATATACAGTAGTAAAATCCCAAAACTCACTCCCATCCTCACCGTTTAATGCGTATACATTTTTATCGTCACAACCGAACACAACTTCGAGCTTGCCATCACCGTCCACATCGCCTAACGCTGGAGAAGAAGCCACACCATCTTTAGTGATAAAATTCCAACGCTTACTCCCATCCTCACCGTTTAAAGCGTATACATAATGATCTAATCCTCCAATTACGACTTCGAGCTTGCCATCACCGTCCACATCGCCTATCGCTGGAGAAGAAAATACACTAGTTCCAGTAGTAAAATCCCAAAACTCACTCCCATCCTCACCGTTTAATGCGTATACCTTACTATCTTCGCTACCAAACACGACTTCGAGCTTGTTATCACCATCCAGATCACCTAACGCAGGAGAAGAAGCCACACCATCTTTAGTGATAAATTTCCAAATCATACTCCCATCCTCACCGTTTAATGCGTATACCTTTCTATCTTTGCTACCAAACACGACTTCGAGCTTACTATCACCGTCTAGATCACCTAACGCAGGAGAGGAATGCACTTCACCTCCAGTAGTAAAATTCCATAGTTGGGTTACTGAAGCTGAACGTTTTAGTGAGTTCCCAAGTCTCTTATCATTACTTTTTAAAACATTTTTATTAGGCTGTATAGAAATTATTAAAAGTGCAATTAATACAATCCCAAGAATCATTCGAGGTTTACGGGTATGCAGCTTATTTCCATTTAATAATCTCATCGTTATTTTTTAACAAAGAAGAAATTATTTTTTACAGATTAATTATTTAAAACTGGAATTTCTCAATTACTCTATATTACATTTTCGTTTAATTAATTTTTTTTTCTCTTTGTAAGATAAGGAAGAATTTAATTAAATTCCAAGATATCCTCCCATAATTATGAATGGTGACGATCTTCCTCCTCAGAATTTAACACTACTTAATTAAACTAGGTTAATTCACTCTGCATGAGTAGATTTGATGTGGAATAGATCTTCCTCTTCGTTAAAAACTCCCTTCCCCTGAAACAAAAGGAAACAAGAGAAAACACCAAAAAAGGAATACCATAATAACAACGTAAACCATTACTAAAAGTAAATACCTTCTTGTTCTATTGAACCGTTTGGAGTGTTCAAGGTGCTTAGACTTTCTTTTAAATATTCTTGGAAAAAGAAACCCGGTGCTTCTATAATAATGATCGTACTCGTCCGGGTATTTTTTCCTTAGCAACCGATCCTCAATATCGGAATAAATAACCATAATAAATACGAATTGAACCCAAGCGACATTATCGCTCATTACTATTCCGGTATTACTCGGGAAGAAAATTGGCAATCCGATTAAGATTATTCCAAGATTTTGTGGGTGACGAATCACACTATAAATTCCTTTTCTTATAAGTCCTGTACTCGTTTTAAGGGAGTATACCAGCTGGATAAACGAAATAACGAAAAGAATAAAACCTACAACAAAGAAAGAAATTTTTATCGTAACCCACCCTAAGTCAAAGTCTCTGAAATATAGAGACGAATTTAGCCAAGATGCTCGTAGAAATGGATAGTCTATAAATGTTGTAAATGGATCGGCGAAGAACCAAGGTACATAGCGAAACACGAAGTAAATACCGATTAAACCGAAAATGTAAAACATGGGGAAAAGTATATTCGCAATTACCGATGTGTACAGCATACAATTGTTTAGAATCAGTATGAGTTTTTTTTTGTACATTATACTAATTCCAAGTAGAGCGAGAGAGATTACGCATACATATATGCCTCCTAACACTACAATCCTATATCCTATTTTCGTCGTTAACATAACCCTCGCAACATCAATGATTAATAGGATTGTAGAGAACGCGAGGCTATTAAAAAGCACATCGGATAAAAATCGCAGAGGATTACTCCTATATGAGTTTAACCTATCTAAAGTTTTAAAATAAAACAAAATAAAAGGTTCGTTTGTAAGATATTCTTTATATATATACACACAAATAGGACAATTTCAACGGTAAAAAAGGGGATAACGCTCCACTTTATACATTCTATTACAAAAATTGAAGTAGAATAATAAGTTAAACCCTGTAATATCCAATACAATAAACCCATAAGCAAGTAAAAAGCGTACACGACAAATATAAGCTTTAGAATAGCTATCGACTTATTAATTTGCAATTCACCCTTTCAGAACTAAGTATGTAAAGTTAGGTAGATTTACATTTGAACTTTTGTTATAATTAATCAAAATTTTAAAAATTGATAATTATGATTGGTAAGGATTCAAGCGTGTATGATTTCGTAATTGTGGGAACGGGGCCTGCAGGGATGACGGCTGCTATAACTGCAAAGAGACTAGGGCATTTTGTTGTTGTGTTGGAAAAAGGGGAGATTGCGGGTCCTAAACCGCGAGGAGAAGGGATGGGATATTTTCCGATCCTCGATGAAATCTTAGGAGAAGGGTATTTACCATCTATAGGATTTAGATCGCATGGAGGAAGAGTGTGGCATTCCCCGGGGGATACCCAAACGACCACCACCTTTCGAGATTATCCCCATTATTTTTTTAAGTGGCGACATTTTATGGACCGTTTTGTAGAAGTCGCTAACGAGTTAAACATTGAGATTCTGTTGAACTCAGAAGTCGTTGATCCAATCGAAGAAAACAATCGTACGATTGGAGTTAATTACAAAGATAAAGACGAAACGATTCAAGAAATACGCGGTACCGTAATAATGGACTGTTCTGGATACGCGGGGATAATTGGAAGGAATTATGGAATCCCTTACGATAAAATGAATTGCCCGATCGTAAAATGCTTAATTAGCAACGCGAATTTCAGTATTAAAAAAACTCCCGAACTTCAATTTTACTTCATTGGTAACGGCGATCTCGAGTATGCTCCTTTTTTCCCTCCGTCAGTGGCGTATTTTTTCCCATTAGAACGCAACGGAGCGGAAGTAGGACTGATATTGCGAATGAGCCAAGTCCCGAACATGAAGATGGTCGAGATCCCAAGCGAATCCCAAATTATGGAAGTCTGGAGTAAAGTGAAATCTTCTTATCCAGGATACAACAAGTATTTTAAGGGGGCAACCATCGATTACGAAGAGTTAACCTACCTGACCAACGCTAAAATGGCAGAAACATTTGTACCTAACAATGGAGTAGTGTTGCTTGGAGATAGTGCGGGATTCGTGAACCCGTTTGGTTCTTCGGGACTTTACTATTCGATGGAAATGGCGAATTTTTGGGTAAAAATGATTTCAAAAGTGATGAAAAGCGGTCGAAAAGACGAGTTATGGAACAAAGAGACTTTAGATGCGTTTGAAGCAGAGTTTCGAGAAACAGAAGTGTATAAAGCGGTCAGTGGATATTACAACCTTATTGGAGCGTTTGAGTACAAAATCTTCAACAGATTGAGAACCGCAGAGAAAATTAATAAGAAGTGGGATTATATCGCAGGACTTCTCGAAAAAGCTTAGTTTCGGTTTTGAAACTTTTTTAAACTACGCTTAATAATTTACATTATAGCTAAACATATAATAGCAAACTTACTAACAGAGAAAATTGATAAGATAATGGCAAGACCATATCAAAAAGCAAACATTCCGGGACCGGAAATGGGAACGAGCGTGTTCGAACCGGATGTAATGGCGAATATCATAAAAGCTCCTAAAAAAAAGGTTTTTGTAATTGGACCTGAATCCTTAACGTGGGAGTTAGACGGTAAAAAAGTGATAGACTATTACGTGGAAGTCGCGAACAAGCTTAACTGCCACGTGGTTTCAACGGGTCACGCTTACAAGTATTTAAAAGAAAAAGTCGATGTAAAAAAACTATACGACATGTCTTTGATAAACATTACCAATCGATTGTCTGACGAGAACTGGAAAGGCTTAGATGGAGAAGGCCAATACGGGATGGCTATTTTTGGAGGACACTTAGTATTTTACGTGAGTCAGACATTAAGTAGGCTCAAAAACTTTACGAATTGGCTCAGAACCGTAGACCTCGATAAATATGCACACCCAAACGCGAGGTTTAGTCTTCCTAACTTAACCGAAGGGGATTGGAAAGCGTTCTTGGAAAAGCTTATCGAAAAGTTATAATAAATTTTTTCTCTTCTCATTTTTTTACTTTCAGTGTTTGTTACTAGTTATTATTCCATTCAACAAAATCAAATTAGAGCGAAAATGTTGATCGATGGCGTTTTTTTTGATTTATATGGCACGCTATATGTCTATAATAACATGAAACAAGCGTGGGAAAGCTGGTTCGAAACACTTTATAATTGCTTTGTTTTGCGAGGATTAAAGCAATCTAAAGAACAGTTCTCAACCATAGCTGATGGTTTTTTCTCAGAACGGGAGCCAAATACGAGTTTTAAGGGTTCTACGGTCTTTGAAAGGAGGATCTCCAGAATTTCGAAAAGAGTGGAGCTCTCGCTAACCGATGAAGATCTTAAAGAAATTGCTAGTAAATGTGTTTCCTCTTGGCAGAAATTTGTCAGAATTGATTCTAAGGCCTACGAAGTTCTCTCGTGGTTAAACAAAAGGGTACCACTAGCGTTAGTTTCTAACTTCGACCATCCCCCTCACATTCGAACAGAGTTAACTCGGTACAAATTGATTGAATTTTTCCAAGTAATCACAATTTCAAGCGAGGTAGGGGTAAAAAAACCCGATCCAGAAATTTTTTCTGATGCGTTAAAAGCTCTAAAATTGTCGCCTTCAAAAGTTATATATGTAGGAGATTCAGAGGAAGATGTAATATCGGCGCTAGGAGCAGGAATTAAACCGGTCTTGATCTATAGGAGAGGTTGGAACGAAAAGGAGAGGATACTTGATTTTTCCCCAGAGTTAACCTCCTTAGAGGATAAGGTGTTTAAAAAGTACGAGGAAAATTTAACGATAATCTCTGATTTAGACGATATTCTTTCCTTATTTCACATATAATATTAGTTTTGGTCGCGTTCTCGGCTTGGTATAAATAAAATCGTGAATCATTTCTCTTGAATTTCCTCATGTGGATTGTCAAATGTTTTGTTTATTTCATCGGAAGCATCACTAACGACAAAATCGAGTTTTCGGATATCTGTAAAAGCGTACATTGTAGCCATTGCACCTAACCCTAAACAAGCGCATATTAAATACAACAACCTCGAGCCGATTAATTCAGCGAGTGGCCCCGCAGCAATGGCTCCTATGGGAGTTGATGCCATAGAGAGGGCGTGATCTATTGAGGTGATTCGCCCCACTTTTTCTTTGGACACTACGGTTTGAAGGAGCGTCATGTAGACGGTGATGATTGGAGGGAATACAAATCCCTGGATGAATAAACCGATTCCAATAATGAAAAATCCTCCTATTGGGGCAAAAATGACGAAGAAATTGCTGATGAAAACGATCATGCTACATATAAGAATTACTCTAACCTTTTTATTCCACTTTTTCTTCAGCGACATCAAAAAAGCGGAAATGAAATTGCCCACATTCAAAAAGGTAAAAACGAGGGCAAGATCTAAAGCTGTTCCGGAGTGAATTACGTAAATATAGTAGGACATAAGCGTCATAATCGGTCTTATTAGAATGTTAAAAATCATCGCTAGTATGATTAAACTAAACAATCCAGGAACTCTTCTCGCTTCAACAAATCCCACTTTAAATTCGGACCAGAAGCTTTTTTTAGAATCCTTACTTGCTTTAGTCTCGTCATCAGGAACTACTTTCGGGATTTTTGTAGCTAATAGTGGGATTAATGCAATTAAAAACGTAAATACGTCAATTAGCAGTATTTCTCTAATTGGAAATAATTCCAATAGGAGCGCAGCAACAACGGGACCAACGAGAAAGATAATGCTAGTAAAAAGCTGGTTTATTCCATTAACTCTATTCAATTTCTCGTGGGGAACCATCGTAGGAATGACCGCGTTGTACGCAGGTCAGTGAAACGCCTGAAAAACACTTCTAAGGGTTTCTATTATCAGAACTACTGCGATATTTGGCACGCTGAACAAGAAAATCACAAGTAGTACGCCAGTAAGAATTGCCTGAGATGAATCTGCAGTAAAAATAATGACTTTTCGGCTATGTCTATCAGCAAGTACACCAGCAAATGGGGTTATCACGATTTGTGGGATGAGAGCTAAAAATGTAGCTATAGAAAGAAAAACCGCGCTTTCAGTTTCGATAGTTATCCACCAAATTATCAC
Source organism: Promethearchaeota archaeon (assembly GCA_019058515.1). The sequence goes on along the minus strand of JAHPYY010000098.1, from coordinate 37,388 downwards.
GAACTCGACGATACTCGATCCTAGAAGAGAGATTACTTGACCAGATTGAAACACGTAAAAACTCCGATAGGTTTTTTTAGTTGCGGTTTCTAAAGTGCTCATTGACTCGTCCTAAAGCAATTAATTATTAAAAGTATGCTAGAAAGTCAAGGAGCGTATTTATCTTTTTATTTTAATCCATTACCATATAAGCTAAAAGATAAAAATGTCTTAATACATAAGGAAAATAAAAAAAAAGATTTATTCTTTGAGTTATTTTTTCCGTTTTGTTACTACTATTAGCGAAAGGATACTTACTACTAGAAATATTAAATAAAAGTTTAAAAAAAAATATAAGAGAAGAATTAATGATAAATGGTCATTTACAAACACTATGGTATTGATATGGAAGGCGTAAATAATCTGTGGATAAAAAGGATTTATGAAAAATGCAGTGGATGCAGAAGATGTGAGATTGCGTGTTCTCAACATCACGAAGGGAAAATTTGGCCGGAAGCATCAAGGGTTAGAGTTTTCATGTTTGTTCCAGGAGTTGAAATACCTCATCTTTGCTTTCAGTGCAATGATTACCCATGTGTTGAGGCATGTCCCGAGGAAGCTCTATCTGTAGATGAGCATACAGGAGCTGTAATCACTGACAAATTGAAATGTACCGCATGCGGAACCTGTATTAATGCCTGTCCTGGAAGAGTACCCCATCTTCATCCTCGAGATGATTATATAGTAATTTGTGATCTATGCGGTGGAAAACCGAAATGCACAGTTAGTTGTAAAGAAGGTAAGTGGGATACCTTGATTCTCTTAGAAAATCAAGATGTAGGAACGGAAAAAATACCAGCTAAAACCCCTAAGAAACTTGCATACGAAACAGCAAGAAAATTATTGGGTGAAAAAGCGACTGAAGAGGTGTATGAATGGTGAATGGATATGCGGGAAAATTTTTGGAAATAGATCTGACAAATAAGAAAGTTGAAGAAATTACATTTTCGGATAAAATTCTTCAGGAATATATGGGAGGAAGGGGGTTAGGAGTAAAGATATTATGGGATAGGCTTGGAAATAAGTGGGAGACGATTGATCCTCTAGGTCCTGAAAACATTTTACTCACGCTTACTGGCCCTTTTACAGGATATTTTCCTGGTGGTAGAATTTGCGTAACTGGAAAATCCCCTCAGGGAAATGGAATTATAGGTTCCACAGTCGCGGGAGAGTTTGGTGTGGAATTAAAATGTGCAGGTTATGACGGCATAATTTTTACGGGAAAGGCTGAAAAACCAAGTTACACATTTATTTGTGATAATAACATAGAGATTAAAGATGCTTCGCACATATGGGGAAAAAGTAGCAGAGAATCTATGCGTTGTCTCGTAAAGGATTCGATTAATGATATCAAAAAGATTCATCCTAATTATGGGGAGTTTAAGGAGCCTTCGGTTCTATACATAGGTCCTGCTGGAGAAAACAAATCCAGAGTTGCAGCCGTAATAGCAAAATATACACACGCTGCTGGTTACGGAGGATATGGCGGTGTTATGGGATCTAAAAACTTGAAAGCTGTGGTTGTAAAGGGCTTTGGTCCCTTACCAGATGTGTTTAATCAGGATAAAATAATCGAACTTTCGCAAGAATTTTCAGATAATTGTTTTATGATAGAATTTTTTAGACGTTGGGGTACAGGATCGGGAGGATACACATTTGGTGCTGACTCAAGTTCAGAACCAGTAAAAAATTGGCAGGAAGAATGGCATAATGAGGAGAGTTATAAGGGTGAACAATTTGATAAATTTTGGGTAAAAAAGTATTGGGGAGATTTCGGTTGTCCTGTTACATGCCTGAAGTTAGCAGTGTTAAGAGATGGAAAATATGCGGGGGCGCTCTGTGATAATCCTGATTACGAGCTTGAGGCGTTCCTGGGGACTAATTTGGGTATTTTTTCACCAGAACAAAACATTTATCTATCGTATATAATAGAAGAATTAGGATTTTGTGGTATTCAAGGCGGTGCAATTTTGGGTTTTGCAGGGGAATTATTCCAAAGAGGTATCATTTCAAAAGAAGATTTAGGAGGAATTAATCTTGAATGGGGAAATGTTGATGCATTTGCAGAATTAGCGAGAAAAATTGCTTTTAGAGGAGGTATTGGGGATATATTAGCAGAAGGTATATATCGGGCAGCTTTAAAAATTGAAGAAATGAAAAAAGCAGAAGTTCTCAAATATGCAATTCATCTTAAGGGCATGGCAATCGGAGCTCACGGCCTTAAAAGCGGCAAAGACATGGTTACACAAACTTCAACTGGATATAGCGTGTCAGTCCAAGCAGGAGACCATACATCATCAGCTGCTCTTCCTATTGATGGACAGGGAAGTGAACTACGCTCAATTATGAGTGATTCTGGAGTATATTGTAACTTTACCACCTTTACCTTAGCTTTTGATCAAATTGCAAGTTTCTATCAAGCAGTTACAGGTTGGGAATTAACAAAAGAGAGTTGGTTCAATGAAAATGGTTTAAGAATTTTACAAATACAGAGAACTGTGTCACTGCTAGGAGGACCGGATGCTGAGTGGAGATCAAAACAAGATGATACCTTACCGTCTAGATTTTGGGAACCTCTCCCATCAGGACCGTTTAAAGGAAAATCAATAGATAAAAATGCATTCGAGAAATTAAAATCCGAATATTACACAGCTGTGGGGTGGAATGATGAAGGTGTACCCACTTCTGAAATTTTACAAAAGCTAGTTTTAAAAGATGTTGAATTAAAGCTTAAAAACGAGGGTTTGTTATAATTTCAACAGAAAATTAATAGGATAAGCGATATTTCCGAGATTACTTAAACAAGGGTAAAACCATTTTATATAAGTTAAATTATTCTTGACTTGGTAAACAGCACATTTTTTTGGTTGTTACAGTTCACATCGAGTTTTTCCCAATTCACATTATCGTTATAGGCAACAGAATCCATCCAATGCATGTGTCCCGTATAATTAAGCTTGGTTACTAGCAACTCTATAATTTTTTTGGAGCTACGGGGTGTCATTTCGATGATAAAATCAGCAGTGATATTCTTGTCTAACCATGTATCGATTCCGTTTAACACGAATTCCTCGTATCCTTCAGTGTCTATTTTAATAACTGCAATCTTATCTACAGGTTCTCTTATTACCGCATCCAATCGTTTTTGTTTAACTTTTACTAGTTTTACCATGCGTGGTATTTTAGATAGAATGTTAGAAATTATGTTATCCGCTCCTCCTAACATGTTGTTAAATACCACATCAAAGAAAACCACATCTTTTTCTTCGGCGCCTGCTGCTATATCACACACCACGATGTTATTTAGTTTGTTTAGTTGAATGTTTTTTTTTAAAATGGATACATTCCTTGGTAATGGCTCAACGGAATAGACTTTACCGCTTGAACCAACCAGTTTTCCAGCTAGAATGCTAAATATTCCCTCGTTTGCCCCAACATCTACAACAACATCGCCTTTTTTTAATTTATTTCTAAAATAATCAGTTATGGAAGGCTCGTAATTTTTATTCAAATACAAACACTTACAAAGAGTACTGTTGAAAAAGTCACCGCAAAATTTTGTATTATCTTTTGTCATTAATTCAACCTCCTCCTTGGATCTTGCGGATAACGCTACGAATTTTACAATAAATCGTAATGTGTTCCAAAAATAAGAGAAAATATCCGATGGCATTACATGACGATTATAATAGAAGTAATTGTAGTTAATGTTGATCAATACTATAAAAAGTACAAGACCAATTACGATTGAAAGAGAGGCACAAAAAATAACAATAATTACTAAAACAAGCAAAATGCTGGGTACAATTATCATAAGTTCACATATACACGCGATAGAAGTTATTTTAGTATATCTCAATTATTTTAAATACATTGTGAAAAACGATCTTTGTGGAATTAAGCTTTCTTAAACAAGTATCTTACGACATGCTCCACTCCAAAGACCTTAGATATTACTGTTTCGCGCAATATGCGTAATTTACTCATACCTAATGTAATAAAAACTTCAAGAACTTCCTCTTCTGTGTACGCTCGAGAATACATCTTTGCTCCCATAATATTTACAACAGTTTCCTCGTCGTGATTTTCGTCTTCTTGTCCTGGTTCGTTTAACGCTAGATAGAAAATACCACCCTTTTTCAACGACCTTACGATTTTTTTGGCGACAATCCTAAAAGAGGTTGGATCAAGCAAAAGCATAGAATAATTCGAAAATACGCCATCAAATTCGCTATGATAATCTAAGTCAGTCATTGAAAGTTCAATAAAGTCGGCTTTTGGGACATTACTTCTAGCCATTGTAACCATCTGAGAGGAAATATCCACCCCTAAGACCTTGAATCCTTTCTCAGTGAAATAGCGCGCAAATGGTAGTCCCGTACCTGAACCTAAATCTAATATAAATCCGTTGGGAGGGAGAAGATCACAAAAAGGTTCCAAGAACGGATTTAATTTTCCATACTTAATTTTTTCGTATTTTCGCGCAACTCTATTCCAAGCCTTCTTGTTAAGAGAGATAATATCTATTTTTTCATTCATCCAGATTTCTACAATATAAGATCATCAAAAAAACATTTAACATTACCCAAATAATAATGAGATCCTAAACCAATGACTGATTATGAAATGTGTATAAAATTAAGCGAGGAGGATTTTTGTAATAAAATCGAAGGTTTTTAAACAAATTACTTCTATCTTCACTATATAAATGCACAAAAAGAGATATTTTGATGGAAACTCGAGTTTTTGGAAGGATTGGTGCTAAGGTGAGCGTTATTGCATTGGGAGGATGCGGTCCAGGGTATGTAGATCAAGAGGAAGCGGATAAAGCGGTTAAGCTAGCAATGGAACACGGAGTAAACATGATTGATGTTGCTCCCACTTACGGGCTTGCAGAACAACGGCTTAACCCTTGGATAGAAAAGTATAGAAGCCGGTTTTTTCTTGCTGAAAAAACGATGAAACGGTCTAAGAGGGGAGCCTTAAGGCAACTTCATCGATCTTTAGAAAAACTCGGTACTTCGCATTTTGATTTGTATCAGTTTCACGCGGTTTCGTCCATGGAAGAGTTGGATCAAATTTTAGGAAATGGAGGCGCAATGGAAGCTTTTAAAGAAGCCAAAGAAACCGACTTAATAAAGCACATAGGCATTACGGCTCATCAAGACATACGAGTTATTCAAAAAGCTCTCGAGCGTTCAAAAGAGATTGACACCGTATTGTTACCTGTAAACGCTGCTGCTTTAGCATATCCACATCCCGTAAACGACTTCAGACCAATTCTTCGTATAGCGCAGGAAAAGAATATTGGGGTAACCGCTATTAAGGCCATATCAAAAAGACGATGGAAAACAGATGTGTCTTACAATACATGGTACGAGCCATTAGATAACCAAGAATTAGTTGATCAAGCAGTGTGGTTTACTCTTTCCCAGGGGGGTGTAACGACTTATTCCTTGCCGTGCGATGTAAAGCTATGGTCCTTAGTTTTAAATGCTGCTAAGCGATATGAAAAGTTTAGTAACCAAGAACAGGAAAGTTACCTAAAAACCGTAAGAGAACTTGGATATACACCATTGTTTCCAGAATAGACGTTTTACTTTTCTGTTATGACCTCGGTGAAGAACCTTTAGTAGGATTCATGCTAATTTTTTAAAACAAATAAGCAATTTTATAAACAAATCTTGGATATAATATGAAAGTCAACCTTATGAGATGGAAATATTGAGTAACGACTTATTAATTAAAAATGGGAAAATTATTGATGGTGCGGGTAATCCTTGGTATTACGGAGAAATTGCTGTGAAAGACGGAAAAATTGCGAGAATTAGAGTTAAGATTAACGAGGAAGCTAAAACGGTGATTGACGCTTCTGATTTGATTGTGTCCCCAGGTTTTATTGATATTCATTCTCATACAGATTATATATTACCTATAAGCAGTAAGCAAGAATCTACTTTATGGCAAGGCATAATTACTGCTGTAGTGGGAATGTGTGGAGATGGCATGGCTCCTATTCCGCCTGAAAAAGAACGAGAGTTCAAAGAAACGCTTGCTGTAATGAACCCTATCTTTTTACAAATGGATTTTCCTTATAATACTTTTACCGAGTATTTAGATTACATAGATAAGCTTCGGAATTCCGCTAATTTGGTTTTTATGGTAGGGTACGGAAATTTACGATTTGCGGGAGGGCAGGGAGGCGAAAATAGACCTGCAAACCAAGAAGAACTCAACAAAATGAAAGAGTACTTAAGAGAAGCTATGGAAGCTGGTACGTTTGGAATGAGTACGGGTTTAATTTACGCCCCCAAGTGTTTGCTATGACAGAGGAACTAATAGAGTTAGCGAAAGTAGTAGCAGAATACGATGGGTTGTGTTTTTCTCACATTCGAGGAGAAGGTGAGACATTTATTGACACCGTGAAGGAAGTCATAGAAATCGTTGAGAAATCCGGTTGCGCGGGAGGGCAGATTGCGCATCACAAAGTCTCTGGTAAACCCTATTGGGGGAGGAGCAGAGAAACGATACGACTTATGGGGGAAGCAAATGAAAGAGGAATAAGTATTACCTGTGATCAATACCCATATAACCGTGGAATGTCTGGTTTGGACACAGCGCTTCCACCATGGGTACGAGAAGGAGATAATTCACAAATATTAGAAAGGATAAAGAATCCCGAAATTCAACTAAAAATTAGAGAGGAGGTGAGTCTCAGGTTAAAGGTTGGGAAAATTGGATACGAGACGAGGGTTTTGAGAATATGTACATAGGATCGACAACATCTGACGAGTGGAACAATGTTGCGGGTAAAAACATACCAGAGATTACTAAATTAAAAGGATTTGTTGATAATTTGTTGATAATTTTAATTTTAATTAACGAAGCCAACATCTGAGAATTTAGTCAATTTGAGAAAAGTAACAAATTAAAAATTTATCCACAAAGTATTTTATGAATTATTAGAAACTTTTAATTTCAATTTCACATACTTCTAATTATTAATTTCATTTCATCAACTATCTTAGCAATACATCGAACGATGGTTTGATGGAATACTGAAATACTAATATGTGTATAAAACAAAAAGGTGTCTAATTAAATGAGTTTTAGTGATTTACCATTTGATGTCGGACCGGTCTACGAAGGGGAACGCATACGAGGCAATCAGATGTATGTGGAGCTTGGTGGTCCAAAAATAGAGAAGCATTTCGAACTCGTGAGAGTCAAGGACCCAAAAAAAATCAAAGACGGTCACGTGGAGTTAATTGGTCCAAATTTGGATTCTATGGAAGAAGGCTCTCGTTATCCCATTGGAATTTTAGTGGAAGTTGCGGGACCTCAATTAGAAGAGGACCTTGAAGCTGTGTTTGAGCGTAGAGTTCACGAATTTTGCAACTTCATTAACGGCGTTATGCACCTTAACCAACGATATACCAACTGGATGAGACTTTCTAAGTCTTTAGTGGATAAAGGATTTAACGACCTTAAAATGCTGGGAACCGTGTTGATTCGTTTATACAAAGCAGAATTACCCATCATCGAGCAATGTCAAGTGACTTTGTTTACCGATCCTAAAGCAATCGAAAAGCCTTACGATATGGCAATGGAAATATACAATAAACGAGACGAGCGTGCCAGAACGATTCACGACGAAGATGTGGATATGTTTTACGGGTGCGTGTTGTGCCAATCGTTTGCTCCAACTCACGCGTGTTGCATTACTCCAGATAGAACGAGTCTATGCGGCTCGATTAACTGGTTCGACGCCAGAGCAGCCGCTAAGGTGGACCCCAAGGGACCTCTGTTCGAAGTCCCTCCCGGCGAGTGCCTGAATCGAGAAGCTGGCGAATTTACGGGTGTAAACAAAATGATAAAGAAACGATCTTTAGGAGAAATCGAGCGAATTTATCTCTATAGTGGAATGGAATTTCCACACACCAGTTGTGGCTGTTTTGAAGCGATTGACTTCTTTATTCCCGAAGTTAACGGACATGGAATCATCGACCGAAACCACGATGGCGTAGCGATTAACGGGTTACCGTTCAGCGCAATGGCGAACCAAACCGGTGGTGGAAAGCAGATGCCTGGATTCAATGGCATTAGCATTCAGTACATTGTAAGCCCAAAATACCAACAGTACGATGGAGGAGTTTCAACTGTAGTCTGGATGGGTTCTACGGTCAAAGAGCGCGTGTATGATTTACTTCCCGAAGACATTCGAGACAAAATCGCGACCGAAAACGAAGTTGCCGACCTAAGAGATCTGAAAGGATGGCTCGAAAACGCCGGACATCCAATCGTAGAGACCTGGGGAGAAATGGAAGAAGAGGAGGAAGAAGAGTACGAGGAAGAAGGGGCTATGATCCCTATGGGTACGCAAGCGTTCACGGTTCCTGGAGCCGGCGGAATGGGTGGATTCAGAATCATCTTAAAAAATTGCAAGATCCAAGCAGAAGCCATCATCATAAAAAAGATTGACTCCTCTAAGGGCAAAAAGAAATAAACGCATACTTTATTTTTTTACTTTTTCTTTTACTTTAATTCTTAAAATTTATTAAATCACCATATCGTTAGCTTGAAATTACATTCTCCTTAGCGTGAAATCTATTTATCATAATACAAGAAGAATAAATCAAAAAAAAAATTTGAAGTTTTGATATTTACTTGCGCTTCCTGAAGATTATGTAGATAATTCCAAGCACGCTTGCTCCTAATAAAAGAGAGAGCTCGAATCCAGGAATTGCAAGTCCAGGTACTTCAAACGCAAACTCGTAAATAGTGGTTCCAAAACTGTTTAGAATTTTGTACCCGATCCACGCCCCATAGGTAGCGTCGTAAGTCCACACTTCAGTGCAATCCTCAAAGTACTCAATACCCGTTAGAAATATTGTATCTCCCGCCTTTGCGTTATGTACTATGGTAGTTCCATCGTTGTGCCAACCCTCTACCCAAGTAATCTCGGCTAGATACTCGTCGACAGGAGTGGGTAATTGAGCCAAATAGATTCCTGCTGTATGCATGGAAACATCGTAAGAGGTAAATAATAGAGCGGTGTAAAAGTTATTGATATATTCTGTAAGGTCATTGGGATCGTAAAAACTAATTACTTTAGTGCCGGTAGAGTCGGGATCTTCCGGAAAATCCCCGGTAGTCCAGTCCCAGTTGTTGGTTGTGTAAGTAGTAACATCGTAGCCTCCAAAGGTTGCGTCAAAATTAACACCAGTGACGACCGATTTAGTCCGTGCTCCTACTTCGTCTGCTCCATCACCAAAGATGAAGATGACCGTTTGCCAATCCATCCCAAACAGAAGTTCTAAACCTTGTTCGTCTACAGTATTCACCTTTAATACTTTCTCGTTACCTTCTGCACCCTGAAAGGTGTAGGTGTCTTTTTGAGGGATTACCGATGGGATAAAGGAAAAAGCAATGAATACCAAAATTAATATGGAAAGAATAAACCTTGTTCGCTTCATATTAACTTCACATTAGGTTAATTTTAATTAGAGATTTGATGTATAACTTATGTGCCAGCATCAGACGCAAATAATCATAATTGAATTAAGGGAGTTAACTAAAATTGAAAGCTTAAAATATGAAGGAGTTTTAGCCTCTATATATAATATCCCGTATTATCTTCTGGGTAATCATGCTTGTCGTCGTCGTTATCGTCGTCGTCGTCTCCAGTAAATTTTTTCATAAATTTTCTTATGAACTCTTCAGGATCTCCGTTGATATTATCAATGTCGATGCCAAGATCTTTTAAATCTTGAGGGTTTATCTTGATAATTCCTCCATTTTTGAACGGAATAAACTTGTTTTTTAATTGATTCTTCACTTTTTCTTCTTCACGAACTTTTGTCTCTAACTCTTTTTTCATAAGTTCTTTTAATTCGGTTGCAACTAATTTGTCCAAATCATGAGGGTTAATATCTAACAAGACTTCTAAGTCGTATTCTTTATCAATTCGTTTTAACGCCTTGTCCTTTTTAGATTCTGGAATCTCATTTATGGACTCAAGCCCTAATAAACTCAAAACATTCAACCAGTCAAGTTTTATTGTCCACAACATTTTTTTACCAGTCATGTTTATTTTTTCTCCAAAATCAAAGTGAAAATCAATCCAAAATTGTGAGAAATTTATAACTCTCTATGTTTAAAACAATATCATAACCTTATAAATTTATTTCTTTTAGATCGTATTAGCTATGGAGTGGAATCGCCTAACATTTATTATTTCATGGGTGGTTTTTTCTATATTTTCTAAGATATGAGCACTACTTTCGTCCAAATAATTGAATTACCTTAAAGTCTCCTTGTACAAATCTTCAATAAAGGCATCGAAATTTTCCTTAAGAAACTTAACACTTATTAATGGTAATAACAAAAAAGGCACATTCTCTTCCTTCTCAAATACAGGAATTATTTTCATTTTTCCTCGTTTTCTCAATTGGTACGCGGCTTGCCACTCACCTTTTACAGCTTCTGAATTAAATGAATTTTCCGTACAGAAAAGCATGAAAATGTTGCTTACTCTAAGGGTTTCTTCCATAAAATCGACAACGCTTTCTCCGCTATCAACTTCCCAAAATAGAACTTTATCAATTTCGGGAAATTCTTCTAGCCGTTCAGCGATTAAAGGTATGTTAAAATACTCAGAATCTAAGGTGGAATAACTTAAAAAGATTACCCTGGGACCTTCAACTTCCACCTTACTCATTAGAGCTTCGTCGTACATCTGAATCTCGGGTTTCTTTAGCATGAATTTTTCATTGCAAACCCAACAATTTTCCCCCCTATCAATTAACACATATGCGCATCTAATGCAGTAGAAACTTTTACATTTGGGACATGTATAGATGTTCCCGTCAATCACTCCTCTATGTACCACGCACATTATTTTTTGCTCTTCTACATCAACTTCTGCTTCTACCTTGCGAGTTTCAGCCGCTTCAGCAGGAGTTATAATATATTCTGAAGGGATGGCTTTCTCAAGTTTCTTGATTTTCTTCGGTTTCGCAACTTCAATTGCTTTAGGTTTACTTACTAGCGGTTTCTTCGTGGAAAGTTCAGCTTCTACTGGCAATTCTGCTCTTGCTGGTAATCCTGCTTCTTCTGATAATAATTTTTCTTTATATTCAAAAGGTAATTTCTTCTTTAATTTTGGTTTTTTTAATTTATCTTTTGGCTTAATTAATTGATAAATCGTTTTCCGCTTAACAATTATTGCCCCACCAGAGACTATAGCCATTATAGGGACGGTTACTGCCCAGATTAGTATCGAGGCAATCGGTACAGGGCTATTATCCTGATTATTGGAAAAAATATTACCTACACAATTACGTTCAACTATACCTTCTTGATTGTCAACTAAAGAATTGTCTCTTACAGTGTTGGTATTTGACTCACTCAAGTAAATTCCAATAGGGTTATTGTCTACAAGATTGCCCGAAAGAAGATTATTATGGCTATTAAGAAAATAAATTCCGTACTTAGAATTATAATCAACATTGTTGCGAGAAAGCGTGTTATCACTACTACTACTCAAATGTATTCCTGCCTCACTGTTGTTAATGGCAGTATTCTCAGAAATAATGCTATAATCGCAATTCTCTAAATATATACCGTGATGTTCGTTAAAACTTGCAATATTTTCTAATATTACATTTGTGTCGCTACTGTTAAGAAATATTCCGTAATCGTTATTATTCGCAATATTTCCCGTGATTCTATTATTGTCGCTAGGATCGATATATATGCCATATAATCCGTTATTATTTGCTGTGTTCTCCGATAACAAATTTTCATAGCTATCTTTCAAGAAGATGCCCATTAGACCGTTATTACTGATGTGATTATTTGAAATTGTCATATTTGAGCAATCGCTCAGAAACATCCCATTTCCGTTATTAAAAGAGCAGTTATTATTAACTAACTGACCATTACTAACATTAATCATGCTAAAACCCGCGTCGTAAGGTCCTGATCCAGAATTGGTAAAGGTACAATTTGATAATATAAAATACACATCTGAATTTTTGATCTCGAAACAACTTCCATCGTTGTTTCCATCTAAGAAAATATCCTCAATGATATAGGGATCGGCGTATGTACCCGTCCCCTTGCATAAACCTTGAGCTTTTAAGTACGACCAAGTTGTATCTCCTTCAATGAGGATTGCTGCAGTATTTTTTCTTACAGTAACACTTTTTACTGCTTCGTTTCCTGCAAAATCATTGGCATAAAATTTGATAGTAATAAGTCCGTCTTCAATAGAGTCCCATTGTTCTTGAGTTATGATTCCTTCCCATGTGTCAGACAAAATAATACCTGATTCGTTTTCTAATGTAAACCAAATGGAATTTAGATATGTGTCAGAGACATTAATATTAATCTCTGGAGGGGTATTTTGAAATTGGTCGTACATATTTGGAGAAGATATTGTAATTCTTGGGGCTATTACATCTTTATAAAGCGTAAGCGTTACCGTATTCATATTTGGTACATTATCCCGAGCTGATACATAGAGGTAAAACAATCCCTCGTCTGGTAGGTCGTCCCAGATACTAGAGTTTAAATTTTGGGGGACATTATTGACAAGAGTTACTTCAAATGTACCATTACTATACCATATTCGATTAAGGTCGGGAGCGCTGGTAGAGACATTAATAACAGGTATCGAATTCGAGTAAGACCCATCTAACGGTGAAATAATAGTTATGGCTGGTGGTATGGAATCGCCATCGCTAAATATTGGCAAATAATCGACCACTCCGTTATAATTATAGGGTGAATCGCCGATTCCATCATCGTTTAAGTCTACTCCAGTGTAGTTGCTCCAAATGTTACCTAACTCCGTGTTATTCCAATCATTATTAGTCCCACTATCGATTGTATTGAAATAGTTATCTAAAAATGAGTTATTGAAAAATAAGTTGTATTGAGATGTTGAATCCGTTATTTCAACTCCGTAATTAAAGTTCTTTGAAAAATCATTTTCGTTAAAAGTACTACTCTCTATAGATTCTAATCTTATACCGTCCAATGTATTATTGTTTATAGTATTTCCTCTAAAATTCATAAAATAACCGTTTTTTATGAAAATACCATGCTCGCTGTTATTATTTACCTCGTTACTGGTAAATATTGTATTATTAGTGCTATACGCCCAAAAACCGTAATCACCGTTATTTTCCAAATAGTTATTTGTAATTGTTGCATTAAAACACTCTCCACTTAAGCGTATCCCAGTATTAACATTAAAACTTGCATTATTTAGAGAAATTGTACAATTTTCTGAGGACCACAAAATTATTCCCCCATATTCATCGTTAAGACTTGCATTATTTCCAATAACAGTGTTATTAGAACTATGATCTATGTCTATTCCATCGTAATAATTCGCGTTTGCCCGATTATACGAAATATTGTTAAAATTCGAGTCATCCCAAATTAATATTCCACTTTCTCCGTTATTATTTGCTGTGTTATTAAAAACCGTGTTATTTGTGCTCTCCCTTAGGTAAACTCCATCTGCACTATTATGAGAAACATAATTACAAGAAATTGTGTTATTATGTCCAAAATGTAGTGAGACTCCCAATGATTGATTACAAAGATTGAGATTGTTGACGATTGAGTTATTACAATTTACCAAGATTATTTGGCCAGGAGTAGTAAAGTTAGCTGAATCTAGGTAAGTTTCATTAATATAATAAAACAATTTCTTGTCATTTACTAAATTAGTAGTCGTGATATTACATGAGGTAAGCTCGTAAATATCTCCCCACGCATGTAAACCACATTGCGTCATATTATTTAAATAAGCTGATACATTATCGCTACTGATGTAGTATATACCATGGAGGGTATTGTTGCTGAATTCGTTGTCTGAAACGGTGATATTCCCACAATCCTCTAAATAGACTCCAATCGAGCCATAAGAAAGGTTTAGATTAGAAACGACAGAGTCAACACAGCTATCTAATATTACTTGTCCAGCGTTTGTGAAATCACCTGAACCTAAATTCGATTGATCAAAGTAATAATACACTGGTTTTTTGTTTACTAAATTGGTGGTATCGATTACATTATTTATGGAGTTAGAATTCACGATACCACAATTAGTCATATTGTTTCCAATAATCTCGTGGTCGCTCCCCATTGACAATTGAATTCCGATATCGCTGTTATTTACTATATTATTGGTGACATCACAAGACGTTGCATATGTTAACAATATTCCATTTTCTCGGTTATCAATAACAGTATTTTCTGAAATTTCGTTAAAGTCACTTAGGACTATTTGGATTCCCGTAAAAGAATTACCACGGATATCGTTTTTAGTAAAATTAACATAATCACTTTCTCGTGTGTAGATCCCAGTTCGCATACTGCAAAGAGAATTGTTAAAAATAGTATTATTATTGCTTTTATTAAGGCGTATTCCTATTCGGTTGTTTTGTGAGCACGTATTATTAAATAATGTTCCGTTATGGACGTAATTCAAATAAATACCAGAGCCGATACTTTTGCTGGTGTTATCAAATGTACAGTTTCTTATAATAAAAAATTCGTCTGTATTTTCAATTAGGAGGCAATAATCAGAATTTTTCCCGTCTATTGTGACATTTTCAATTACATATGGTTCTGTAAAGGTGCCTTTTCCATTGCACCAAGTGTTAGTATTATTGGTTTCAGTCCAATTGTTATCAATATGAATTGGATTAAGAGTCCAGAAGGTCGAAGATTTTAATACACCGTTGTCCAGATTATCCTTAGTGTCTTGTGTAAAGTCGAAATTATAAATCTCTGAACAAATCGAGGAAATAATAAGAGTAAAGAACGTTATTAGTAAAATGATCAACTTAATGTCTTTATCTGAGAATTTTCTTTTCAACATTATTCTGCTATTAGAAAGATTGGTTCAAAATATCAATCTCCAGTTAATCTTGCGGGAAACTTTAAGATTGGATATAAAGTATATTTTGATTTTTTCTTTTAAATAGTTTACATATTTGGCGGGATTGTTAAGGTAAAAAACAAAAAAATGTTAGCGAGGTTAATTTCGGGTTAATTTCCTTACTGGATCCTTAATATGTTTTTAAAAATAGAATATTAACCAAAAAACTTGTTAAATTCTTTAACTATCAATCCTGGCTCATCATGCATAACCCAATGTGAAGAATTTTCTGCGTGTACAATGACTAAATCCTTAACAAATTTTGGCAAATCGTCTAATACTGATGACAAAACGGCAACATCTTTCATTCCGTGAATAACTAGTGTAGGAACATCAATTATTCCTGACCAATTCTTAAAACTTGCATTTGCTCTATAATAATTCACACCAGACACAATAGCGTTTGGCTTTGACCAAGCATCCAAATACATCTTTTTATCTTCTGCAGTAAAATCTCTCTTACCAGAAAAAACCGCCCACTTTAACCACTTAAAATCGTCTTTTAAAGCAAGTTGCTCACCATTGGGTTTTTGAAACTCAAAAATATAAGAACTTGCTTTTTGTTGGTTTTTATCAGTTCTAAGACGTTCTTGGAAGATTTTCATGTGGGGTGCGTTAATAATTCCTAACTTTCTCACCATTTCTGGATATTTCTCAGCAAAAGCCCAACCGAGAACTCCTCCCCAATCATGTCCAGCTAAAAAAACATTGTCAAATCCAAAATGCTCGATTAACCCTTTAATATCCTTAACCAATACATCTAGAGTATAATTTTCAACCCCATCCGGCTTATCAGATAAATTATAACCTCGTAAATCGGGAATTATCAATTTATATTTATCTTTTAGTCCAGGTATTACTTTTATCCAACCATACCAAAAATCTGGGAATCCGTGCAATAAGACCAAGGGCGCTCCCTCTCAATTACGACGGTATGGAGCTTGATTCCATTGGTATCTATAAAGATCTCCTCAAATTCCTTAATTTCCTCAGGTAAACTCATTTAATACACCATTCTGAATACATTATTGTAAGGTGAGTTGTTTAGAAAATTAAACCATTTTGGTTTTAATATTTAGGAAAAGCTGGATAGAAAGAGAAAAGATAATGTATAATCCATAAAGAGATTTAAAATTAGATATTTTAACTAATATTATAGATTCTAATAAAAATAACTTTCGAAATAGCTCTCAAATTCAGAAATATAGCTGTTATTGGTAATAAATCTGTATTTTCCGTGTCGAGTTCTCTTTTTTGAAAAGTACCTATTTAGCGAGCGATCGAAATCATTCAATAACATATTATCGATTTCCCCAAATTTAACTTCTCCAAACAATTCGAATATATCTTCGTCCAAACGCATTACTCGTTCTTCACCTCTGTTTTATTTTATTTTTATTTATTTGTATAAATGTATTTTTAATTAAAGAATAATTTCCTATTTAAATCATTCCATTATAAAGATACGATAAGAAATTTCATAGTGGGAAAGGTATTTTCATCTAAATTTTGCTCAAAATTGATATTGAGATATTAAATTAAGAAAAAAAGGACGATACTAGAGGAATAATGGTAGGGAAAAGCGCAATTGACATACGAATTCTGATAAAAAAATTCGCTTTCATTCATTTAAGTAAACCAATTCACTAAAGTAATAGCTGTAATAGTTCGTTTTAAATTTGAATTTGGTACATCCTACATTTAAATTTATTATAGAACAAATACAGTATATAATGGTAAAGAAGTCAAAATGATTAATTATTTAAAGTAAGAGATCAAGTTGATCGCAAATGAAAAGAGAAATTAACGATAGCACATATTTGAAATACCTCCTATTTTCCCTAACGGTTAACGAACTCAAACAGCTTTGCAGAGATTTTGGGATCAAGGGATTTTCAAAGCTTAAAAGGGGGGAATTAGTTGATTTTATATTAGATTCTTTGGCTGAGGAGGAAATTCAAGAAGTCATCAAGCAAAAGGAATCTGAAATTCTTAATAATACCATAGATTTAGCGTTAAACAAAATTAAGGGAAAAGATAGAGAGTCGTTAGTGAGTATACAAATCGTGAATCAAGAAGCCCACGAGGTAGAATTAAAGTTTAAGGGGTTTAATTGGGAGATAGAATCGTATCTTGCTATTAGGGGAGATAATATAGGCGATCCTGAACGAGATTGCGACTGTAGAGTTGGTTCTAACGAGGGATTGTGCAATCACTTCTGGGTGGGTTTTATTTTTTCTCTGAAAAAGGGATTTTTTAAACTAAAAGACTGGACTTTAACTCCGTTACCTAAAGATTTCGAAAAAGAAATTGAATCAATCAAGCTTGAGGAAGGAGTATCTGGGGGATCTACAGCCGAATCGAGTTTAACCTTGGTAGACGAGGAATCCGACGACTTTAATGTAAAAAAATACTTAGAGTCTAGTATTACCGTGTACGATGCTCAAGTAAGCAAAATTACCGAGCGAGAATCCGATTTTCAAGGAAATATTACTAAATTCTTTTTAGTAGATTTAACTAATGTTAAGTTTGGGTCAAAACTCAAAAAAGCAAGCGATTTCAATGAGGATGAACTCGAGCTAATAGACACGCTAAAAGTAAGGATTAGCGAGAAATTACAGGAGGAAAATAATTTAACTAAAGGTAATAAGATAAAGTTTAGCGGAAAATTGACCAAGGATAACTTTTGGGGAGTAATGGTCAAAAACATAAGGAAAATTGATAGAATATAATTCAACACTAAATAAGACGAGTAGAAAATGATGGATTATTCCTTGTTAACCGATTTTTACCAGTTGACCATGTGTAATGGTTACTTATTAGAGCGGATTGCCGATAAAAACGCGGTGTACGACCTGTTTTTTCGCAGTGCTCCTTTCAAGGGAGTATATACGATATGTTACGGCATTAGTAAAGCTATAAGAGATATCTCAGAACTAAAGTTCACGAGTCAGGATATTGAGTTCTTAAAGTCTAACAATAGTTTTTCAGAAGAATTTTTGCGGTACTTAGAAAATTGGAAGTGTCGCCTTACAATACGAGCAATGGATGACGGCAGGGTAGTCTTTCCATACGAACCCATTGTTGAAGTTGAAGGACCCTTAATACAATGTCAATTTATCGAAACGTACTTGTTAAACTGCTTCAATTTTCCCACACTATGCGCTACTAAAGCAAACAGAATGTGGCTTGTTTCTGGAAAGCAGCCGATCCTCGAGTTTGGACTAAGAAGGGCGCAGGGACCGGATGGGGCTTTGACCGCAAGCGAAGCCGCGATGGTGGGAGGATGTGTAGGGAGTTCCAATGTCCTTGCGGGAAAATTGTGCGATATAAACATAAGTGGAACTCAAGCACATTCGTGGGTTATGGCGTTCGATTCCGAGTTAGAATCGTTTAGAGCTTATGCTAAACATTATCCGGACACTTGTATTCTTCTCGTCGATACCTACGACATATTAAAAAGTGGAGTACCAAATGCTATTACGGTTGGAAAGGAATTAGAAAGCCAAGGAAAGAAATTGGTGGGGGTCAGAATCGATTCAGGCGATTTGGCGTACTTTAGCAGAAAAACGAGGACGATGTTAAACGAAGCGGGATTAGACTATGTGAAAGTTGTAGTCTCTAACGACATAGACGAATACATAATAGCTGAAATCAATCGAAATAGAGGAAAAGTCGATATATGGGGAATTGGCACTAAATTGGCCACATGCTTCGATCAACCTGCGTTGGGGGGCGTATATAAACTTGTTGAAGAAGAAAATGAACCAAAAATTAAAATATCGAGCAATGTAGAGAAAACTACAATCCCCTGTAAAAAACAAGTTTACAGAGTTTACGACGAAGACGATTTCATGACGGGAGACATCATGGAATTATTAACAAGATCCAAACTGGAAGAAGATCTGGTGTACGATCCGTTAAATCCCTTAAGATTTTACAGACTTAAGAATCCAGATAGAATCGAACCGCTACTTAAAACCAAGATGGAAAGTGGTAAAATTATTGGAAATCTTCAATCTTGGAAAGACGCTAGAAAAACTATGGAAGAAGATATTACCCACCTACCCGAAGCATCAGTTCGGTTATTAAATCCGCAAAACTACAAGGTAAGCATAAGTCGAACGATTCACGAGCTCCGGACTGCGTTAATTGAACAATATATCAACGAAATAAATCAGAATAAAACCTAAAGTTGCGATAAAGCTGAAAACCTGTGCGAGGTAAGTCGTTTTGCGACTAAAATTTATTCGCAAAAGTCATTCTTTTGACAAAAAAATTCTATATTCACGATAAGAAACGACTCCATAAAAACGGTAAGATCACACCACCTCATCCACAAGTCGTATCGCCTGGTGCTTGGTTAAGGTAGAATATAATAAGAGATACGATGCTTACAGAGATCACGACGACAATAATTGTCAACAAAGCAACTAATTTTAGTGGAATCGTCCCTTCAGCTTCTCGAATACTGATTTAGCTTATCACCTTTACTTTTTCTTAATATTCAATTAACTTTAGGGATAATGAATCCATCACATTATTTAAGTTAATTTAGTTTAAGCTACGACATTCAATGCCAAATTGTTGAAAATTGGGAATAACCGTTTGATTCTTCACTTCTGCTGGATGATTATTAGTTATGTAAAAAAATGTACTCATATCCATCTGTGGATTTTTATTATCTTTTCATTGCTTTTTTGAACAATGGTATCGCAATCAATAAAAGGACACCTCCAAACACAATTAAAAAGGTTAAATCCATCGATATAGCGGAAATATCTGCTCCCAAAATCATAACTTTCCGCATTGCATCAGCAGCGTATGTTAATGGAAGAATTTTCGAAATAATTTGCATGAAATCTGGCATTTGTTGAATTGGAAAAAATACACCACTTAAAAACATCATTGGAAACATGATCGTCATCATCATCATAGTCGCTGTTTCTTCTTTCCCCGTAAAAGAAGTAATTAGAATTCCCAATCCAACAAAGCTAAATACATTTAAGAAAAGTACGAGAAATACTAACAATATACTCCCATTAATAACAACATTGAATAATAACATTGCTAAAATAAGGACAATTATACCTTGTATTAATCCCCGAACAGTCTGAGCAAGTGATTTCCCTAATATAATTGAAATTTTCTTGATCGGGGCGGTTAACATCCCATCTAGAGTGCCAATATCCTTTTCATATGAAATCGCATGGGGCAATCCCGTCATTAATGCCATCATCACCACCATTGTCATGATACCAGGAGCCATAAATTCAAAATAACTGGGATTCCCTGGGTATATCCCCTTAAAAGTGGCATTAAATGGAACTATTTCATCATATGTGATATTCCCTAAACTAAAAAGGGCAAATTGTGTCCCTAATTGTCTAATTAACTCATTTAATGCTGTTTCTATCATTAAAGACAGTTGCGGATTGGTTTGATCCAATATAACTGTTATGTTTCCTTGATGACCCGACGATAATTCAGCGGAAAAATTCGCTTCAATCAAAATTCCAGCACTAATTTTTCCGTCTTGAATATCTGATTTGATCTCACCATAATCTTTAGCATCGCTTAATATCATCATGTTTGTCTCGTTATTAGCAGCTTTTAAACTATCGTAAAATATTGAACCATAAGGACCATAATCTTGATTAGCTACAGCTACTGGAATATTAGTAATTGTATATGTCGAGGGAAAAATATATCCGGTCATTAACATCATAAATAAGGGCATCAAAATTAACATAACTAGACGCAATTTACTTCGCCTAAACTCAAGCAAATCTTTCCAACATATCCAAAAACTATGCTTTAATGTACTAATTACCTTCAATTTTCTACCACTTATCTAACTCTACTTGCTCGTCGTCGACGATAACGTCGAACACTTTTTGAATTACTATTACTTGGTTCGTCCCGTACTTCATGTCCTGTCATATGTAAGAAGACATCTTCTAAGGTTGGTTCCAAATCTTTAATATAAGTAATTTTTCCCATTGCATTTCGCACAGCATCGATTATTTCATCAAAAGCATCATCTCCTTTTGCTTGAATTCTAATTTTAGTATCAGAAATCCTTGTTAATTGCTGGATAGTCTCAAGCGTTTGGAGAATTGATATCAAATCATTGTTTAGATTTGCAATTTCTAATTCCAATACCAAGACTTCCGCTCCAACTACCTTATGTTTTAGATTTTCAGATGTATTCAACGCAATTATTTTACCATAATCGATAATAGCGATTCGATCGCATAATAAATCAGCCTCCACCATCATATGAGTCGTTAGGACAATAGTAGTATTATTTTTATGATTTATCTCCTTTATAAACATACGTAACTCACTTGTTGATTGTGGATCCAGCCCTAATGTTGGTTCGTCTAAAAATAAGATATGTGGGTCGTTCAATAGAGCTCGAATTACATTTATTCGTTGTTTCATACCAGTTGAAAAGGTGTTTATCAATTTATCTCCCCATTTATCCATTTTTACTAGCTTTAATAACTCA
This sequence comes from Promethearchaeota archaeon, assembly GCA_019058515.1. The sequence goes on along the minus strand of JAHPYY010000098.1, from coordinate 15,873 downwards.
TCAATCCGTGTTTTAAGCTTTTTCTTTGGAATATTATACAGTTTTCCAAAAAGTTTCAGATTTTCACGGGGTGTTAGCATGTCATACATTATCATCTTTTCCGATACTAATCCTATGTTCTCCCGAATCTTATCTTCATCATGTAGTAAGTCATAATCAGCTATCATCGCAGTACCTTCCGTTGGTGTCGCTAAAGTACATAGCATTCGTATAAAAGTGGTCTTACCCGCACCGTTGGGACCTAGTAGTCCGAAAATCTCACCTTTTTTCACTTTAATTGATACGTGATCGACTGCCACGAGGTCTTTAAACCTTTTAGTTAAATCAAATGTTTGAATTGCTATTTCTTCCATATCTCATTATCTTATTTTTTTCAAATTGGTAAATCAAATTTCAATAAGCAATTACCCAAAATCTCTTCCATCGTAATTTTATAATTTTTTACAAACTTTACTAACACTTCTGTATATTGAGAACGAATATCATTGATAGTATAACCCATAATCAGACCAAACTTTTTATAAAGTCAGCGATTAAAATCTATAAATTTTAGAGTTTACTCATTTTCTTTAAAAATAATTCTTAAGGTATGATAAAATTAATTTAGGTACGCCTAAGACATTCTATACCAAATTGTTTAAATCGCAATTTAACTTAATATTGGTCAGTATAATTAACGGTCTATAGGAAATTTAAATATTTTTCCGCATTTTTGTAGTAAATAATATAATTGCAATGTATTAATTCTAGGTTATTATAGAGATGGGATTTGAAAAGCCAACATTATTAGAGAAAATTGGAGAAAAGCTTGCTCGATTACTTATAGGAAATGTGTATAAAAACTATCTTAACAATCTCGAACTTAAAGGAACTGAAAATGTAATAGAAATGGGAAGTTATAGCGGCAACTTTTCTCGATATATAGCCGAATGTTTAGACAAAGGGGGATTTTTGACCTGTGTCGATACTTCAGTATATTGGACTGCTAAAGCAAAAAATCGAATGGCAAAATACGGCAATGTTGAAATAAAAACAGGAGATATCCGAGACTTAGATGTGGAATCCGAATACTATGATGGAGTGATCATACATTTCATGTTACACGATGTAAATAAGCTGAAACGACAAGACCTTATTAACACTTTATCTCTTAAATTGAAAAAGGGGGGGAAAATATACATTAGAGAACCTATAAAAGATTCGCATGGAATGCCAGCGAGCGAAATAAAATCCATTATGGACTCTGCGGGCTTAAAGCCAGTGTCAGAACGACATAACAGGGTGATGTCTACGGAAATGTTTGAAGGAATATACGAAAAACAGGCTTAAATTCTAGATTTTATAGACTTATCAACGAATAATAGTTCCCAATCGTATCTATTTTCGTTTTTTCTTAAAATATGTGACGAAAACTCGAAAAAATAGGTGAAATTCGCACGACTTTTTACCAAAATATAAATATTGAGATTATATATATGTATTCTAACGAGGAAAAATTATTTAAATATCTTTCATAACAATAATTGATTAAAAGTTGTAAAGCCCCAAATCACTTAGTATAGGGAATTTTTTAACCAAATTTTGCAATATTAAGAAATATATCCAAACCTAATTTAACAGTGTTATAAGATTTACGGTTTAGTAATTATACGCCTTGTAAAATTGTAAAGAAATAATTCTAATATATGGAAATGTATGGTTAGGTTTATAAAAGTCTCGATTCTAATTTATTTAAACAGATATTTATACAAATATTAGGTGTAAAAATGTATCACTTAGACGGAACGGACGTATTGGACGCCAAATATTACCGCAAGACGGTTTCTGTCTGCCCAGAATGTTTGCAGCGGATCCCTGCGGTTGTGGCGGAAGATGATAACGGTGAAGTCTGGATGACCAAAACATGCAAGGAGCACGGCGATTTTAAAGATAAGATCTCTTCCAGTGCTAAATATTACAAATGGACGCATTATCAAAAAAAGGATGAGAACGGGAACATCGTCTGGCAATTCGAAAAGAACGGAGACACAAATCCTCCCGATGTCGATTGTACAGATCCCCGTGGGTGTCCTTACAATTGTGGTCTTTGCCCAGAACATCTTTCTACTTGCTCACTAGCGTTAATTGATTTAACTAATCGTTGTAATTTCAATTGTCACTTTTGTTATGCAAATATTGAGAAAGCAGGCTACTGGATTGAACCAACCTTAGAAGAAATCGACAGAATCATGGCACACTTTCGAGGTAAGCCAATACCTGCTCCCGCAATTATGTTTACCGGCGGAGAACCTACGGTTCGAGCGGATTTTCCCGAAATCTGTGCGATGGCGAAACGACACGGTTTCAAAGAAGTCATAGTCGCAACTAACGGTTATGGGTTCCAAAGGAAGAAAAGCGGTTTAGAATTCACCAAGGAATGCCTTGAAAAAGGTTTAGACACGCTTTACCTTCAATTTGACGGAATTAACGATGCTACTTACGAGAAGACCCGCGGAATTAAAAATTTAATGAGGTATAAACAACGAGTTATCGATAATTGTAGGGAAGTGGGTATGACTTCAATCGTTCTAGTAGCAACGATTGCCAAGGGAATAACTGATATAGAGATTGGTAATATCGTTCAATATGCGATTGATAATATAGATGTAGTAAGAGGGATAACCTTCCAACCAGTTTCCCTTTGTGGGAGAATAACTCACGAAGAGATGACCGACTTAAGAATAACTAACGCAGATGTTATTAAGGAAATAGATAAACAAACTGGTGGTAAAATTGGTATAGAAAATTCGTGGTATCCACTCACAACAATAGTAGAATTTGGTAGAATTATTGCATACCTAGCGGATGTGGAACCCGTCGAATTTACTTGCCATCCGGATTGTGGATTTTCTACGTATCTTGTAATTGATCCTGAGACCAATGAAATGGTCCCGATCATGGATTATTTCGATCCCCTGAAAATTGTAGAATTTTCCAATAAGTTTTGGCCCAAAATAAAGCACAAAGAAAACAATCCCATCAAGCTTTTCGAAGGACTCTTAGGAGATTTCGGTAAAACTATAGACAAGGGAGTTAACTGGTTAGATAAACAACAATTGCGGGCTCGATTTTTACTGGGAATGCTTCAATACACAAGAAAGCCAGGAAAATTAATGGAAATGTTTTCCAGAGTGCTTCTTAACGGTGATTGGGAAAGTATCAGCTCTTTTACACACGGTACGCTGCTGTTAAGCTCAATGCACTTTCAAGACGCATACAACTTCGATGTTGAGAGAGCTAGAAGATGTATCGTTCACTTTGGCGTCGCAATGCCCGACGGAAGCGTGAGAGAATGCTCTTTCTGCACAATGAATACGTTCCATAGGCAAGAAATAGAAAAATTAGTCGCTAAACCTACTACTGCGAAAGTCAAGAACGAGTTTGACACCACTACAGGACAATTAAACATAGAAGTCGCCCAAAACGGAGGCAAAAAAGAGTAGGTGATGTATAATGTCGCAAGAAGAGTATATAGATACTGAAACTGGGCTTAAGCTAAGAAAGTTAACCGAGCTTAAGCCAAGCGCAGCTAAAGAATACCAAGATGCCATTTTGAAGCGAGTTGACTACTTCGCACAGAAAAAAGACTCTAGTTTTAACAACTTTATGGAAAATACCGTTGTAAGTGTCCTAAAAGGGCTTCTCAACTTTAAAGTGCAAGCCGATAAAATGCTCGGCGATAACAAGGAAAAAGTGCACGACATTGTTGAAAAAGTTCTATTATTTGGATTATAATCATTTATTTAATAATATTTGAAATTTTTTTCAAATTTTTTTTATAATTGTTCTAATTCTTACTTATATTTTATATTTTGAATTCCTAGTTGAATCCTAGTGTATTAAAGGTTCAGATTCAGCAAGTTCAATACGGAATCTTTTTCTTTTATAGTAAATTAAGAGGTTTAAATGGCTTATACTATATTTCTGATTCCTACCGTAATTTTCTTTGTTATTAATGGTTTTGGGTATCTAATCTACGCAATTAAGTTAAACAAAGTGTTTCCGAAGTCTCAAGATTTTGGTAATAACATAATAATTGTTGCTATGTGGTTTTTTGCAGGTTTGAGTTTTCCTTATTTATATACTGAGGAGGGGTTGTTTGCTAATTACTTCCATTTTTTAATGAGTATAATAGTATGTGTATTTGCTCCGGTTTTGATAATTGCTATAGTGTTGTATGGTTACATTAAATTCGTTGAATCGAACAATAAGACTGAAGTAGACCTACAGTATGAGATTTTTTACCAAGGAATGACAGAAAGAGCAGTTCCTGAAAAAAGGTTTAACTACTCTCTAAAAGTGGATATTCGCCGTAAAAGCTTCCACCTTCTTCCGGTTGCGGTTGTTATAATATTATGGATTTTCGCAGTGCATGTTTGGGATGGATTCTTTCATTTCAACTCCTTTTGGAGAATATCGGGTGAAGAATACGGGGTTTTTCTTATTCTAACGGTAGGATTTACTGGAGTCGTAATTTTTGCAGCGTTAGACTACCTAAGGTTATCCTACATTTTTAATAATGTAAATTGGTATTGCTATATTCCTAGGAAAATTTTCAACTTGCTAAACAATTCCATAAAGGAACGGGAATTTTTTAGCTTTATCCGTCCCGTAGCGTTAGTGCTTTCCTTTGTGCCTGTCTTTTTTTTGCCAATTAGCATTTTTACTTCAGCAATGTTAATATCTACCATTGGGGACGGAGCTGCTTCAATATTTGGTTTAAAATTTGGTAAAATTAAATTCCCGAAAAAATCCAATAAAACCATAGTAGGATACATCGCTGGTTTCGTATCTTCTCTTATTGTGTCGTTACTAAGTTTCTTATTCTTCGAACCAAAATTGGGGATCATTTCTTCGCTTCTATTAGCGCTCGTAGGAGCGTTAGTTTTTTTAGCGATTGACTTAATAAACCTCAGGATCGACGACAACATCTTGAATCCTATAATTTGCGGATTTTTAATGTTTTTTGTGTATCTGTTTTTTATTTGAAAATTGGGATTTTACAAACGCCAATATACTTTTTCTGCGTGCCCTAACACATTTTTAACTTCGATCGTAGTTCCATCCTTCAGCTTAATAGTTCCGTCGTAATACCCAAAAACTACAATCGCTTAAGGCGCAAAAATCACCAAATTCAATTTTGAACGGTGAAAAAACATAGGTTTGAAGCTCATTTCTGCGGCTCTTATCTTCTGAAGTAAATTGCCAAGTATCCATATAATTTTTAGGTAAGTTAAACTTTATTGGACCTAGTTTGTGTCCCTTTCCGTCAACTCCAATCATATTTTTATCGTGAAACGAGGGATTTTTATAGGAATGTCCTAAACTAAACCAAATTTTCTATCTGCTTAAACTTTTACCGGCTCCTGCACCCCAATACCAATGAATTCGGAAAGGCTAAACTCCCCTACCCCAATCTAGTCTAGCGTAGCATTCTTCGGAATCAAAAGGATATTCTTTCTCACCAAAAATAACGCTTCCTTTTGTAGGCATTCCAATAATCTTAACAGAATAATAAAACTACTTTGTGTTCTTGTATCGATTTACCTTTACTATCGTGTCGTGATTAGGATTATGTGATAAGGTTAAATTAGCGTTTAATCCTTTTTCTTCGAAATTTGGGTATTCGACGCTAATTTTTCTTGTTTCGTTGGTTTTTACGATTTTTAGCGAAAATTCCTCTATATCAAACTCGATATTTCCTTGGGTAGAACTTTTGGGCAGATTCCACTTTCCTTTAGTAAAAAATTTGGAAAACCCTCTTGAATAGACCTTCTACTCGATGTAGTCGGATAATTCAATCGAGATCAATCCCATGTATCCTACATCCGCTATAGTTACGCTAAAATTGTAATTTGGATGGTTTATGACATAGTTATCCCATTCTTTTATGCGATGCCACTTAGCCGCGATGTTTTCCTTGTTATGGCGAAGAAGTGGCTTGCGCGCCCATCCATCTTGGATAAGAACGCCCATATTATCGAAAAGATCGGATGGTTCGGTAATTTCCTTTGTCATATTTTCTTTTTTCTAAACTTGGATTATTACTACTAATTCATATTTCACATTTTCAATAAATAAGGGTTTCTGACGAAAATTAACAACCAAAATCACAGGTTTAAACTAGATTTATTTAATAGTTCTGACTTTGTATTCTATGGAAATTAGACGGAATTTTCTGAAATTTTTTGATAGAGAAGAGTACAAGAAGGTAGTTCCAGAATCTGACCAACAGAAAAATATACCGGTACCTCCTATTCAAAAAAGTTATCCAGAAAACGCAAAGCTTATCGATTTAATACCTCCAGAAGAGTTTAAAATTGGATACGCGCCTTTCTTAGATATTGTTAATAGCAGGAGGAGTAGAAGGGCTTATTCTAAAGATTCTTTAAACATTGAAGAACTATCTTTTCTCCTTTGGTGTACGCAAGGTATAACCAATGTTTTGAAAGGGGGACTTGGTGTACTGAGAACTTCGGCCTCTGCTGGTGCAAGAAGTCCTTTCGAAACATATCTCGTAATAAATAGAGTTGAGGGTCTTGAACCAGGATTATATAGATATATTTCTTTAAAGCATAAATTGCTTTTTATAAAGTCAATTGAAGATTCGGCAAAATTACTTGGAGAACTATCGTACGACCAAAAGTTTGTGGGAAACGCGGCAGTAATTTTTTGTTGGACAGCCGTACCTTATAGAACAGAATGGAGATATACTATACTCTCACACAAGTATATAGCTATAGATCTTGGTATTGTTTGTGAAAACCTATACTTAGCGTGCGAGGCTATAAATCTAGGAACTGTGGCTATAGGTTATTACGAACAAAACAAGATTGACAAGATATTCGAGTTGGAAACTAACCAAGAATTTGTGGTGTTAATAGCACCGGTAGGAAAACTTCGATCGAAAAAATAAATGTAAAAATTACGAATTACTTAAAATCTGGCAAATAATCTTTCTGGAGCGTATTTCCTAATCTATACCATTAAATCCGTTTTTGTTCATAATTGCGGAATATTCAATCACTCAATCTCTAGGTATATTTCACGCCTAAGCTATAATACACTTTTCCTAATTAAGACTACCTCTTCTTTCTATGTTTAACGAATATAATTATGACAACAAAAGTTCCAACGAAAAGCGGTAGGGAAACAACTAATATAATTGCTAGAGGATTTATATCATTTAGGGCTCCTAATGGAGTTCCTTCTAGTACCTTCACATGTACATTCATTTCGGATGGATTCATAGTGGCTTTTAGACCGGCATAGTTTAAAACATCCTTTGATTCTTTTAAATAATTATGAAACGACGAGTCATAATCGGGATCTAACGAAGAATAGCTGTCATAGTTAAGCATAGCTGTAGGTACGAGGACATTTTTAGATGTCCAATAATCTAATGCAACAGGATCTTGGCTTGCTCCGATGATATCAGTAAAAGTTGTAAAATCATAATTGCCCCAAGGTCCATGCGAACTAGAGCTCTCTCTGGGATTGGCGTTGATCCAAATCATGTCAAGAATGTTCAATATAGGGGCTCGCGTTTCTGCCATTAGAGTCGCCATCCCACCATGTGCGATTGAAAAGTGTTCGTGTGGAGTATTTCGACTTATAGAAGGCACAGCATATCCCTGTGGAACTCCCATATAATTCTTGATACAACCAGTCACGCCATAATTAATATGAGATTTCAGTACTGGCATGTTGATAACTTTCAGTCGATTCGAATCGAAACCTGTTGCATTGTTCCACACCCCCATTTTGAAACTAATGTGGGTACCAAATTCAGTCGTAAATTTGGGATAAGACACATAAATTTCTGTATCCGAGTTCCAATCTGAACTTCGGACATAACCATCCTTGAAGTCACCGCCATCAAAATCATCGACTGTTATACTCCTTATCGTGTCCCATAGAAAGGTTGACACCTGATGTGTGTCAAACATATCAGCTACATCGGTGAAAGACTGATCGTGGTAAAACGAGTTTGTTTGAGAAAAGTCCATGCTTCCTCTTCCTTGTCCATTATCAGCGATTACTATCTCTCCTGTGAAACCATCAGGATGATCTATTATCGCTTTAATTAAACTTTTTACTAGATCAGTATTTGTCCCCCCGTTATAGGGCCATTGACCGTTCACTTTTAGAATCACTACATCATTGCTTCCGATCAATCCAGAACTCAGGCTCGCATTCTTGTAGAAATAGATATCTTGAGCTTCCATTAGTTCGATGAGGGATGAGATTGCTAGGTCCATGTTACCCTCTCGCCCTGAAGCATTTTGAACAAGGAATAGGTCTGATGGATTTGAGGAGAGTGAACTTTGTGGCTTTATGGTGAGAGAGACACGGGTCCTGTTTATGGGAAATATATCGAGATTTTGGATATAAGGGTCATTCACAAGATAGACAGAACTTATGACCAAGATAGAGAAAATAAGAGTAATCTTTAAGGATCTCATCGATGTCCGCAACAAACTGATGGTGGGGATTGAAGTTAATAAGGCAAGACGGAATATCTGTATGTTCGTAATTGCAACCTGTTGGCAGGGGTATGTAATTCTTGAAGGTTTTCTACCTGTTCTAAGAATAAGCCAAACTACGCTTGCAATTGCTAACAGACCAAGTATCCATATACTTCTGTGCTTCTTTTCGTATTTCTTAATTGAATGGGGACATCTTTTACTTTCCTTCAAATCGTTCAAATTCTAACCTTCCATTAATTTGTAGAGATATTATTAGTTATTTATTCTTATTAATTTTACCAATTTAGAAAGTCGATTTCTAAATTTTTAATGCCATTTAGCTTCACGATCTTTAGTTGTAGCGATATTTTTCTACGAAAAAACCAAAATCTATAAGTTTTTCGAATTAGAAACTGACTATAAAATTGTAGTTTCATAAGAAAAATGATTAGAGTAGTTTAAGAGTAAAGATCCTAATTATTTCACGAAACGCTTAATCCCTAGAAAAGAGCGTTAGATAAATGTCTATGAAATGGCAACTTTTTTAATTTCTTTTTGGAGGAAATCTTGAGGATTCTTTTTCATGTCGTAAGCAATTATTGCGAACATTAGCAGAATTACTGCTAAACAGGTCCATCCAATCATGAAATACGCGTCAATTACAATAGTTCCTATAGATATTTGAACTATATCTAGGTAAAAATACGCTATTAATGGGGATATTATTTGCCCTACAGAGAACATGTTTGAAGCGTAACCGCTTACTAGCCCTTGATCATCTTCCTCCACGGGTTTGGAAAGATTTGTTAGCGTGTAGGTTCTAATGAAAATGTTCATAAACATGAATGGTACGACATAAACATACAACATCCATACTTCTACGAGAAAGGGATAGCTAAGGAACGTAAAAACTGCAATAAGAAGAGAAGCAAGTAGCATGTTTCGTTCACCGAATTTTTTAGTCAATGGTTTCATTAACACGGCTCCAAAAACCGCCATGCAAATTCCAGCGAAAGCGGCAAAAATCCCAATCATTCCCACATTTAAGCCAAATCGCAAGTTTAAGACTAAAGAAAAGCTTGAGAAAATAATGCCAAAAGCTACACCGATACACACTACCTGGATTAGTCTGATTATCACAATTTTGTTAAGTGCTCTAAATCGCTTACTTCTCATATTATGATTTTGTTGACGTCTTGCTTGTAATTCAACTCTCCTTTGCTTTGGCATGCTTTCTACCAAGAACCTTAATGTTAAAATTATAGAAATTACAGAAAGCGTGCAAGCTATAAATGCAGGAAATCTCCAATTAAATAGCCCAACTAAACCTCCTATTGCGGGTCCAAATATCATCCCAAAAGCCATTCCGGATGTAAATCGTCCCATTTCAGTAGAACGGGATTTAGCGTCAGTTACATCAATTACATACGCTCTAATAATGGGAATTTGTCCACCGAACATACCGTCTAAAACCCGAGACGCAAAAATTATTACGACAGAATTTGAAATCCCTAGCAATAAAAACGACGCAAATGTACCCAACTGGCAAATAACTAGTGGTACTCGTCTACCGTAGTTATCAGAGAATTTGCCCCAAACGGGAGCAAACAATAACGCAGCTAATGCATTAGACGCGATTAAGACTCCCACAAAGAAGTTAGAAGCTCCAAATTCAGTGGTGACTACCACAGGTAATAAGGGCATAATCATTGAATAACCCAACACATCGATCACGATGCTCAGAAATATTGTAAAAATAGCAGTTCTCTTGTTAATATTATATCTCGCTAATTTTTCCTCGTGACTCAATCCAATCGGGACCGAGTCCGCTATAGAAACATCTACATCTTCTGATTTCATAGGAATTTAAAAGTTTACAAGATAATTGTCGAGTTAAATTTAAAGTAAAATGAGCTTTTGAAATGAAAACCTTAACAAAGATAATTAAAGTTGTAATAAATGTTTTTCCTAAAAGTAAGCAAATGTAAAACTTCTTAAAAAATTAGAAAAACGCATCCATTTTCTTAATACCTTTAACATCGTCGAACGATATACCCAAGGCGTCAAATACTTGCTCTAATGCGGATTTAAGTAATTCTTTGTACTTCTTTGTATCAATATCTTGAAATTTAGCAATCTTTAATACCTTAGCTCCTACGGATCCTTTGCTTTTGACGAATTGAACAACATCTCCCTTTCTATATTGATTTCTAATGGAATCTAACTCGTCTTTGCTTGTCTTCATATAACCCATTGATCCCCATCTAATCAAGTTTTTGGATAGTTTTTGTTAGAGAAGAAAAATTGTTTTTTTTTATTCAATTATTCATATTTCACAGAGTTTTCTTAATAATCAAATTATGTATTGGTTTAATGAAAATTAGTAATCTTTTACTTTTAGAATATTTAAATAAAAACGAAGACGATAAATATTGAAGGAATTTGAGTATATTTTGTGAATTATGAATGGTTAATCAGGAAAATAAGAAAATTGTTGGAAAATATTTTGTATCTAAGGGATCTAATCTCTCTTATAACAAAGGGGAGCAATTAGGAAAAATATCTAAGAATATTAAGTTATGTGACTACAAAAAATTAGATTTAATATCTAATAGTGCTTCAAATATCTCTATTGATTATAAAAGAGGGGGATTTCCCTTTAATGAGGAAATAATAATAAAAAATTCAAAAAATTTGATTTACAAAATAAAGATTGGAACCATTAAGCAATTGTGGAAAGGATTAAAGATATTATCAATCTATAGCAAAGGAAGAAAGTTTGGATCTCCCAAATTTGTGCCTATAGAAGATTTTAATAATAGTAAATCTTCAACTTTATTGAAAATCCGTTTATCAGATGGGAGACAAATTGTTTGTAGTCCAAATCAATTCTTACCTAGGGTTGTAATTGCTTTTAGAGCTAAATCATATAAATCTCCAAATTATAATTTATCAATTAAATGCGTGAAAGCAATTGAACTAAAAGAGCGAGATAATTTGTTGGTACTTCACAGAATTCCATTTTCTTCAGATGTTCCAAAAAATATTTTTCTTCCTAAATTTCTTAATTGGGAGCATAAATGGGTTGGAATAAGAAGGAATGATTATTTAAAATTTTCTTATAAAAAAAATTCAACAGACAGACAATCCCTTAATTCAATTAATAAATTCTAAATTTCAATATTCTAAACCAGCAAAAAAATATCGAACACTTTGGTCAAATTTATCAAATTCGGAAAGACAATTGCTCGAATTTGAAGCGAAAAAAAATCAAGTTGAAATTCTTATTAAGATTCATGACAAAGTTGGATTTTGGTATTCATCGATCTTACCTTTGACTGATGATTTTTTCAGATATTTAGGATGGTATGTCGCAGAGGGTGCTACAGAAGAGAATAGAGTGACAATTACCCAAATAAGGGAAAAAAATTATGAGAATTGGATAGAAATTATTCACCTTCTTGAGAGATTAGGTTTTCCTATAACTATTTGTGGAGAAAAATCAATAAGAATAAATTCAAATGTCTTAACGGAGTTAACAATTGAATTATGTTCAAGATTAGCTCAATACAAGAAAATTCCTCTTGAATTAATTGCGAATTATGAAAGGGCAAGCGCATTTTTAGATGCTTATTATAAAGGAGACGGTTGTCGGAATAGAGAAGGATTAAAGAGATATACAACAGCTAGTCGACAACTAAAAAATGATTTAGTTTATATTCTTGGAGCGACAGGCAAATTTTGTTCTATTTGGTATCCAAATCCTTCTGATAATTGTTATCGCATAACTGAGACTGATGGAAGGCATTATAAAAGGAAATATTTAGGACTTATCAAATTCAATAGTACAACTCCAGTAAGAATTAAATTCATAAAAAAAGTTGAGAAGAATTGTAAAATTTTTAATTTAAAGACTGAAAATGATTGCTTTATCTCAACAAACGGAATTTTAGTATGTAATTCTTCAAACAAATCCATCTAATTTTTGAAATTCAAGTGTTTTATAGCTTAAAATATCAATTCCTATACCAAGAGCATCGATAAACTGTTCTAATGCTGATTTTAGAAGTTCCTTATATTTTTTTACATCAATATCTTTAAGAGTCGCTAATTCTATTACCTTAGCACCGATTTTATCTTTGCTTTTAATAAACCTAATGGTTTCACCTTTTTGATATTCTTTTCCAGTTATCTTCTTTAACTCTTGAGCAGCTCTTACATGTTGGGGGATAGTTTTGTTATACTGTTCAATTTGCTTTTGCATTGTAATGTTTATAGCATAATCCTCCAAAGAAAACGTATTTTTTTTTCCTATTTTTTTAAAATTCGTTAGTATAAGGTTTTGGATATCTTTTTTAGCCTTCGAGAATTGATCGTCGTTTGTTACTTCTTTTAAAATTTCTAATAATTCCCTGTAAACTTTTTTTATGAATTCTGGAGTATTTTTCTTTTTAGCGACAAGCCCTTTCAAATCAATATACTTTGTATCTCTGTAAATTCCAATATAATTTTTTTTTCTTTCTGAAAGGGCTAAGAATTGATATGTTTTTTCTTCTTCTAAATCTAGATCAAGTTCTTCATTACTCCATTCTGATATCTGTTTCATCTGACTATTAGATGGGTTTAAAAGGAAAACACTGTCTGTATCTCCGTAGAGGACTTTAACTCCAATTTCTTCTGATTTCTTTATTGTCTGCTTAATCGAATATTGTCCCCTTCCAGTAATGCTTTCTGCAACAGGTAAACAAAATAAAGGGAAATTTTTAGAACCGAAAACCCCATAGGATGCATTGATAAACACTTTAAGCGCTTGTTGGATTGTGTTATAATAACTTCTCTGTTTCTCAGTTAATTTCTTATTACCAGATTTAGGCTTAAAATATTTAACGCGAATATCTCTAAAAAATCCCACTACGTAAGCAAATATACCCATTTTATGAGTACATATTGGATATGGCGTCCCCCTTACCAGATTATCTTGGCAATCTTCGTGAGGACATAACACTGTTTCATAAGATAAATTGTATTCTTTTATAATTGAGGGGTATAGAGACGCGAAATCCATAACCACTACATCGTAATGAATGCCTGGTACAGGTTCTACAACATAAGCCCCTTGAAACCCTTTACCATCAATCACAGATTGTCCAGTCTTTCCTCCTCTTTTCACTTCGGAAATCTCAGAACGTCTGGGAATGAGATATCCTCTTCTTCTATGTTCAAAGTAAAATATGTTTTGAATCCAAGTGGAAATTTGACGTCGCACCATTTCGTGGATAGGTAATTTGGTCATCCTACACAAGATTATGATTAAATTCCATACCAAGGAATTATTAAATTTCGTGAGTTCTAAAGTCAACAAGGAGTCCTTGAGATTATACCAAGAGAGCACATTATATTCCATTTCGTGGATTTCTTCTTCGTGTTGATACTTTTCTTTGCCTAGCAATGCGGCGCTAATGGCATTTAGTGAAGCGCTTTCGTAAGCTCCGCTGAATGCGTAACCAGCTATAGATCGGTTAAAGAAAAAGTTAAACAAATCTATGTGAATTCCATTCCTTAAGTTACACTCTGCTTTTGAGAGGATACCAAATCCACGTTTTACGTGAATAGGATTAATATCTCTATTTATTTTTAACTTATTGGCTCGGTGGAACAAATAATTGAGATCGAAATTATCGCCGTTAAATGAAAGTACTACGGGGTATTCCCAAAGTAGTCTAAATGTTTCTTCTAGAAGTTTTTTTTCTGATTTAAAAAATACAATTTTAGCGTCTTTAGGAAATCTTTCAAAAGGTTCTTTATAAACATATCCTTCTCGTTCGAGCATGTAAACGGCCTTAAATCCATCAGATGCAACGAATGAAACGCTAATCACTTCCTGTTCAGCTAACCTTGGATCGGGTATCCTATAATCTCTCTCTCCTAAATTAACTTCGATATCAAAGGCTAGTCGTTTCACATCTGGAATAGGAGTGAGAAAAATGTCTAAGAATTTTTCTGAAAATTCCTGAATTTCTGGCTTCTCTTGCTTAAACAAATCTCTAAGTTCAGTCGCTAATGTTTTAAGCTCTTCACTGGTTTCCTCGTATTGTATTTTTTCGATAGTACCGTTTTTTATAGAGTAGATTAATCCCGGAATCAATTGGCGATCGAAAATATAGTTCAAATGATATCGAATATCTGCTTCCCAAGCTTTAAATCCGTTTTCTGCTAGAATATTGCGAATGTTCGTACCAGAACCCCCGATATTGGTAGGAGTCTTACCGTATATTTTTACCATATCGATTTTTTTGTCCGTAAGCAAATCTGTCCTAGAAATTTGTTCAAAGCGATTGAACCCTTCGTAGTCTGTCATTTTTCTCTCCACTTCTTGTTTGCCTAATTTTTCGCTGTAGGTTAGTATTTTTAAGGTTTCTAGCTTTTCTTTACTAAGACAGTATGGTTCGTGATCGGTGGTATCAAGCCAAATCTTTATCTCGTCCGTTTCCAAATCGTAAAATTTACAAAAAGCTTTGTTTTCCCCACCATCGTAATCAATATCGAGAAGTAATCCTTTATTTAAGTTTTCTACAATTCCGCCTGTTTCTTTTAAAAATCGGATATATTTCGATGTGTAAGATTCTCTTTTTAATTGAGGAACCGTTAGCTCTATACCAGCTAATCCAAAAAGTTTACCACCATCTCTGAAAAATAGCTCCTCTGGTATTTTTTCTGATGATTTGGAGATTATTCCTGGTTTAATAGACTTATCAGGTTGTTTTTCTTCTTTCTTAACGGGTTTCTTTTTTGGGGCAACTTTAGGTTTAGCTGGTGTTTTCTTTTTTGTTGCCTCCGGCTTAACATTCTTAGATGGAGTTTCTTCCTTCTTTTTAAGTTCTTTAGTGGGAGTTTCTTTCGTGAATGAGAAAAGTGACATTTGCTTATTATCTTTTTCTTCGTTATTTTTTTTCTTTTTAGGAGAAGGCAAGTTTCACCAGACCTTATAGATTTGAAAAATTTAAGTCTATAATTATTTATTACTCTATGTTTTATATTTACACCTATTTCATACTTAATAGTATGAAGGGTTGGAGTTTTTAAATCCTAAACTTAGTTAGTTAATAAAAATTCAAATATGATACCAAAAACTCTGAATTTAATTAGGAGATGTTCAATTATTTGGTTCCGATACAGTTCCGTGGTTTTCGTTGATAATCTTTTCGATTTCTTTTATAAGTAAAAGTTTTTCGGCGATAAACCAATGCAATTTAGACTTTTCTGGACTTTGAGCGTAAATTTCTTCTGCTAATTCTTTTATTTCTTCCTCAGAAGGTTCGATTAGCTTGCCGTTTATGTTCTCATTTAACAGGATCACTAAGTTATC
>JAHPYY010000097.1 GCA_019058515.1 Promethearchaeota archaeon | reverse complement strand
GCATTAGCCTTAGCTATTCCGGGCTGCAAAGAAGATCAAGAGCGAATCGACTGCTACTTGGAAAAATGCGAAGAAGGATTAGAACGAGGGTCATTTTTTAAGGAGTTCAAAGAAACCTTGAAGTACAAAAACTTTTTAGCGTTTATCATAGCCTACACCTTCTATCAGTCCCTTGTACAGTTGTTTATAGGTTCTATTCCCTATGTAGTTCAATTTGTGCTAAGAGAACCAGCCGAAATTATCTCGTTTCTTTCTGCGGCATTTCTCATCGGAGCTCTGATTGGATTGCCAATCTGGGCGTTCTTTGCAAATAAATACAATAACGATAGAAAAACCATAATTTTAGCTGCTGCGTATCTCTCAGTTGCTACGCTAGCGTTTACGTTCGTTAATAATGTTGTAATAATGTTTGTAATGTTGATAATATGGGGTTTCGGACTTGGGGGCTTCTGGGTAATGATGAGTCCCATTTTGGCGGATACCATAGACGAATCGATAATTATATCTGGACAAAGGAAAGAAGGGATATTTAACGGGATTCAAACCTTTGTAGGCAGAGCCGCGTTCGTGGCTCAGGCGGTAAGCTTTGCAACGATTCATATGATAACGAATTTCGCCGAAAACGCCTCATCCCAAACGCCAATTGCGATATTGGGAATTCAAATCCACTTTGGTTTTATCCCTGCGGTCTTTATGGGGATCGCCATGTTAATTATGATAGGATTCTATAATTTGACTCCCGTAAAAGTGACTCAAATAAAAAAGAAAATAATCGAACTTGCGCTATAATTGTTTATTCTGGCTCAATTAAATCCTTTTTTTTAACATTAATTTTATTATAAGAAAGATAGTGGATTAAGAAGTTAATAAGTCGATAGAAAGCTGTCGTATTTTATTCTTGTTCTCTATTTTACTAGTTATAATCCGTTCAATGTAGTTTGAAATTTCTATCCTTTTACTTTTCTTCGCAGGAAGGGGTAGAACTACATCTAATATTCTTTTACCAATTGTAGCAATTGTTCCTTGAATGAAGGTTATCGCTTGTATTTGCGTCTGCACGATTTCAAGGTTTAGTAAATACAAAAGCAAAAACGGATCTATGTCCTCATTGTTGTCTAGTACTTTTATCTGGTAAATGTGGCTTTGTATTATGATTTCTTTGTCTAATTCCGAAACGAAAGCTGTTTTCCCAATTAGGTTAGAACCTCCGTCTTTTACCAATAGAATATCGCCTGGTTCTATATTTTGTTTTTCCTTGTAGAGGTTGAACACCTCTCGAGAGGTTTTCTTGTTGGAGTCTAGGTTTACTTCCCAATTTGAAATGTCACTGGTGCGAATAAAGGGTATTTCCCCTAAACCGTAAACTCGAGATCCTATCTCGTCACCTCGGGGAAACAATCCACTTTTATTAGTGTACAGGATTTTTTCGTCTGCGAGTTCCTTTAGGGTAGTAAGAACAACATCGTGGTTATAACTAAGATCCATAAGTCTTTTTTCAACTCCCAGGTAATAATTTGGGATGAAAATGTTGTTTTTCACCAAATTACTGTTCATTTTAAACAGTTGACCGCTTGACATTGAGTTAAAATCTGGAGCGTTCTTCAACCTCTCAGCTAAGTCAACAAGATCGTCGTGGACAATAGCATTTCCGAAATTATCGTACAGTTTAGTTCCATCCTTATTTAACTTAAATAAAACCTTCCCGTCTTTGTCGTGACCTACGTGATTGACAATAGCAAAATCTACATAATAATTTGCAGGAACAGGATTCATTTTTTGAAAGAATAAAATGCTGGTTTTATTACAGGTATATGGTTGGAATGTATTTTGGTCTAGAGACACTATCCCCAAGATCTTTCCATTAGCTTTTAAAAACTCCCATATATATCTCAAAGTAGAATTACCAAAAATACCCTCGGGTAAAACTATCCCCATCCGTCCGCCCTCGCGCAACAACTGAACGCATCGCTCTATAAATAAGATTTGGGGAGGTTGTTTATTACACAGTCTTTCCGTGTGTTGCCAGATAGAATCCCCCCCATAATTCCAAATATGACCGAGATCGTAATTCTTCAATATATTTGGGTCGTTAATTGGTATTTTTGATCCAAACGGGGGATTCGTAAGTATTATATCAAATAAGTTGTTCTTGACTTTTTGACTCGCTTCTAATCGATAGGAATCGGGATTCAAAGAATCTTCGCAATAGATATTAGCAATAGTGCCACTTAAGACTGCCAGATACAATTTACAAATTTTTGCTAAGAATTTATCTTTATCAATACCATATAAATTCAAAATGTTATTAGGTTCTTGATCCCTCGTGTTTGGATGATTTTCAATGTAGCGTAAGCACTCAATTAAAAAACCACCGTGTCCGCATGCGGGATCAAGTATACGCTCGTTTGGTGCGGGATTTAAATACTCAACGATAAATTTGATAACATTAGAAGGAGTGAAAAATTGACCCCCTTCGTCTTTTAGTATCTTGCTAACAAATTGTTCAAAACTGTCCCGAAATACATCTTTGGAGGATTTCAACAGCGAAATACTTTGCAATTCCGATACGATTAAATAAATAAGCTCTACATTCAAGTTGATGGTTTCGTTCGATCCAATAATATTAGAATACTGATTTTTCACCTTCTTTTCAAAAAATATTTTAATACGCTCAGTGAGTTTATTACGAGTTTCTCCCTCCAAAATACAGAATTCCACAAGCTCTCCAGGGGATTTAGTCATTTCGTCTACTAGTTTACAAATTAAAAGATTTATAATTTCTTTCGATCGAGATCTGGTATCGGTGTCTGTGTATTTTAATTTCCCATACAAATGCTGATTAATTCGGTTAAAAACACTTTTTATGTCAGATACTCGATTAAGCTCCTTCAATTTTAGAGGAAATGTGGTTTTTTGCATTTTTGTGGAGTTAAGGGTATTCAGTATGTATTTATATAATATTATTGTTAAAAAAGAATATAACTTTGGTGTTTAAATTGATTTAATACAAAACAGTTCGTAGTATGTTAATATCAACCTTACATCATAGCTTCAAAAGTCCACAAACTAAGAAACTTGTTTCTTAATTCCTCTGCAAGATTTAGATCGATGACCTTCATAGACGCAAAGATCTGGAAGGGTTTTAAGGGATTTTGCAGTTTAAAAGAGATTTGTTTTCGATCGAAAATGTCAAAATATGTAGGAAGTCGCTGAAAAATATATTTAATTTCAAAACCTGCCAATTCATTGGAAAGCCCAAAAAGATTTTCGTGAGCTTCTTTAATTTCTTTGAATTGAGTTTTGCTTTTTTCAATCTGTTCGTCAGTTAAGGGTCGATTATCAAACTCAAAGCACCACATTTCTTTAACTCTAACACCTCTCTCGATAGCTTTTTTCAGAGGACCATAAATCATTTCTGCGAATGGAAGAATTTTAATGGTACTATCATTAATAAATTCCGTGAATATGATTTCTTCATTTGCCTCGTTGATATATTTCACGTAACTGGATAGAATTGATTGCGATCCATAGGATGTAGACCAAAATATCTTGGAGGGTTCTTTTCTTACTAGAAGATCAGAGTTATACACTTCCCTTTCAATAATTTTCGCTCTATCGTACAAATATCCTATTTTACGCTTGGTTTCGCGGTTTTGAAAGTAAATTAAGTTATCTAATGCCTTATTTAACGTCAGGGCTTTGTATTTTTTTGGTCGAGATTCGATAATTTCCACTAAACCTTTTGTATTCAATTCTTCCAATACTTCATATATCCTGCCGCTTGGCACATTGGATTCTGTGGAAATTTCTTTAGCTGTTGGAGGATTTGTACTTGAAGAATATAAAAGCGTGATAAACGCGCTTATCTCGTAAGTTGATAGATTCGCATCGTTCAAAAATTCCTTAAGATCCTCCATTAATTTCTCTACCATCGTTATTGTATATATTTTTTTTAACTTAAATTTAGTTTATTTTTGAGTGAAATAGTTAAAAATCAATTAGAATGTGATAACACTAAATATAATTCTATAAAAATTTATTAAGAACGAGGGATAAAAATAACAGAAGTATTTGAAGATCTTCGAATCCATTTAGATAAGCTACCTGTAGGTTATCCCGCTAGCGAGTCGAGGGTGGAGATCGAAATCTTAAAAGAATTGTTCACGCCAGAAGAAGCTTATATTGCGACTAAACTATCTTTTTTTCCTCAAAATTTGAAAAAGATAAATCGTAAATTGAAAGAAAGTGAAATCAGCCTTGAGGAACTTGAAAAGACATTGTATGCGATGTATGAAAAGGGTACTATCATGATAGGAGAGATTAACAACGAGAAAGTTTATTTAAACGTTCAATTCGTTGTAGGCATGTACGAGTACCAATTAGGGAGGCTAACGCCGAGTTTGGTAAATAACATATTTCGTTACTTCGACGAAGCGTTTTTTGAGAAGGAATTTAATCTCACAGGTATTCCGCAGCTAAGAACGGTTCCAATCAATGCTGCAATAGCAAATGATTCGACTGTAGCGTCTTACGACCAATTAAGAACGATAATTTCTAATTCAGATCCAATTGGAATAATGGATTGCATCTGTCGAAAAGCCCACGACTTAATCGGAGATCCTTGTAAAAAAACCGATTTACGAGAAACTTGTATGACTTTTGGATCAGGTGCTAAACTTTTTCAAGAAAGAGGACTTGCTCGGTTCATAACGAAAGAAGAAGCCCTGAAATTAGCAATCCAGTTTGAAGAAGAGGGATTGGTAGCTTCTCCGTCCAATTCTCAAAAGCCGTTTGTTGTATGTAATTGTTGTGGCGATTGCTGTGAAATTATGGTAAATCAGAAGAAGTTTAAGAGTCCTGCGAGATTCTTCTCCACGAATTACTATGCTGTAGTTGATGGTGATTTGTGTGTTGGATGTGGAATTTGCGAAGAGAGATGTCAAATGGAAGCTATCACCATAGATGATGGTAAAATTACGATTGATCTAGGCCGCTGTATTGGATGCGGGGTGTGCGTGCCGACATGCTCAGAAGAGGCGTTAAGTTTAAGGAAAAAAGAACATGAGTGGATTCCGCCGGAAAGAACAAAGGACACTTATGTCGCTATTATGGATAAAAAAGCAGAAATTGCCAGGAAAAGCGCGTGAAAAGGGTGTGTGATATTAAAATCAGCGTAAAAGATAGATTGAATGTGGTGTGAATGTTGAAGCAGCCAACAGAGAGCGAAATTAAAGAAATTTTGATTAAAGGATGGATGACTCACGACGGAATGTGGTTCTATCATTGTTTGCAAGAATGTGGAATAGAAAAAACTAACAAAATAAATAAAGCTGCCGTTAAATCTATGAGTTTAATAGAAATTAAACGGATGATGCACTTATTTGGCATAGAATCCATTGAAACATTTGAAGAGCTAAAAAGGTTTGTAATTGATATGTTTCAAGTGGTAAGGGCAGACTTCATGAAATTTAGCTTTGAATTTAACCAGGACAACGAAATGTTTGGAAAAATGGAAGAATGTTTTGCTTACAACGGAGCCAAAAGGATGGGTGTCGAAAATTCATATATTTGCGGAATATACGAACGAATTGACGGATGGTTAGAAGGTCTGGGCTTAACATTTGAGGCTTTTCCTGAAATTGGTGGATGCCTAATGCACAAGCAGGGTAAATGCGAAAGAACATATAAGTTTACTTTTTAATTTTCTATTTTTTTCCAAATACTTGATGAAATAGTTTTTTAAAAAACTATTTAGACTTGTTATCATGTAAATTATACTATGAAATTTCAAGATAGCTTTGGAGAATTCGTAGAGTTTTCCGTGAACAAGAAGTTTGGCATTATTCGGTTGAATAGACCAAATAGGGGTAATGCTCTCACTTTAGATATGATTAAAGGTCTTTCTAACGCTATTGACAAGTATAATAAGGACGATAAAATAAGGGGAATCCTCCTTACCGGAAACGGAAACTCGTTTACGACTGGGTTAGACATGGACAGCGTGGACGGAAGCGACGAGTCTCAAGTAAAGAAATACGAAACTATAGCTGCGGAAGTCGCTCAAAAGTTATTCTACGGAAAACCTGTGGTCAGTGCAATAAATGGTAAAGCAATGGGAGATGGCGTAGCATACGCAATCTGTTCCGATTACAGAATTGCTGTTAAAAACGCATATTTCCAGATGCCTGAAATTTACTCGGGTATGTTTCCTGGTGCCGGGACGATTGTCGCAATGAGTAGAGTATTAGGCATCCCTTGGACTAAAAGAATATTAATGTTCGCGGAAAAAATAGATGTGGACACTGCGCTTAAAATTGGATTAATAGATAAAATCGTAGATTCGCCAGAAGAATTGCATAGGGAAGCTATGAGTCAAGTGCGTTTCTTATTTACTAAAAGTCAACCAACCCTGAATCTAATCAAGTTGTGTAGTAACCACTTAGCTGACAAATCATTTGCGGAGGGATATCGTTTGGAAAAGGACGCGTTTATTGGATGGGCGTTTTCGAGCGATAAGGAGAAGAGCGTAAAGGACTTCAAAGTTAAACTACAAAAATAGATGAGATTCCAGAATATTTGAGAAAGACGACAAATAAACCCAAGGTTTATATCGCTAATAAGGTTCATTGATCATATACTTCAATCGAAGGAATCACAAAATACTGATTAGGTGAATGATATGGCGAAAAAGGAAAGAAAGGACGACTCAAATATTTTTATTGGTAGAAAACCGTCCATGAATTACGTTATGGCGGCAATGATGAATTTAGGGGCTGGCAAACCGTGTAAGTTGCTTGCCAGGGGAAAATCGATCTCCCGAGCGGTCGATGTTGGCGAAATATTGATTAATAACTTTTCTAAAGGGACGACTTATGGTGAGATTAAAATTGGAACCGAGGAGATGACGAATAGAGATTCATCGCGCAGTAATGTCTCATTTATTGAGATTGAGCTAATTCCTCCGAAGTAAAACTCGGTGAAACGATATGTACCGACTGTAGGAAGTAGAATTTTTTTCAAGAAAATTACAGAGAATTTTTATATTTTCTTAGTAATTCTTCGAAATCTTCTACATCTGCCTTAGACGCTTTTTTTTCGGATAGTTTTCCTATTAACTTAATAAAGGGTTTTACAAGAGGATGTTCCACGACTACACTTGTTTGGTTCAAAGTGTTAACTTCGTAGATAAAAGCAGAATCTAATTTATTACCAGCCCCCAAAATATCCCTTAAAATTAACGATGAATCCTCGCTATAATTTAAAACCACCACGTCTTCGCACAATTGCTCGTTAGTTTTTGCGTTTATTACTTTAAACTCACACATAATTTTTCCAAAACAAAAATTTTCTATTTATTACTATAACTCTTAAAACCTCAATAATTTTACGAAAAAAGAAGAAATCAATAAAATGTATGTTGATAAAAAAATAGATATTTTACGCTTTTTCAAGCTCGCTTAATTCCAAATTAGCTCGTTTAATCTTCTCTATCCATTCCGCTTTCATGTCGCATGAACATATAATTCGCTTCACTAATTCATTCGCTTGTCCAATATCGTTAGACGCTTGCTTGTATTCTCCGAGCTCTTTGTAGCACAAACCACGTTTAAAATAAGTTTCATAAACGTACCAGCCAAACTCGTCTATCTCAATAGCTTTGTCAAACGCTTTAATGGCTTCTTTGTATTTTTTTGCGTTGTATAGCATTTCACCATAACTATCGAAGAAATTTCCTTCATTTGGGTATTCTTTAACTAACCTCGCGCCTTCTTCTAGCGCTTCGTCATAATAATCGCAATCCCAAAGACTGTACAAAAGGTTGTTTCTCGTGTGTTGGTCGTTGGGATACTTCTCTAAGAGTTCTCTCGCTAATTGAAGCGACTTTTCGCAATCTCCCATTTTGTGATAAAAGCTTTGGATCTTCCTATCGAGGTGTTTGATGTCGGCGGGAAATTTGATTTTTAATTCTTCTAATAAATTAATAGCAGTAGTATAATTGTCTTCTTTTGTTTCAGCTTGCATCCATACTTTAGAAAGATGTGCATCGATGTTATCTGGTGTTAATTCTATAGCCATGTCAATTGCTTCCACCGCGTCCTCAATTTGATCCAAATATTTCAAAGCATTACTTTTTAATTGATAGTAGTGAGATTTGTTCCTTATATTCTTCTCTAAATTAATGGCTTTATCAATCAGATCTAATGTGATATCCTCGTGTTGTTCAGCTATTTCAAGCTGGTAAGTGATACCATATGTTAACACTAACGCTTTAACTGCGTAGGAAATCGCGTTCTCGGGATAGAATTTAATTAACTTATTGGCAAAATCTAACGCTTTTTTGATGTTTCCGGTTGCCACATAGGCATAACTCAATATAAACGCTATTGGGATAAATTTGCCCTCCTCTTCTGAATAGTGGTTTAGAGGTTCTAGCATCTTATTGATTAAATTGATCGCTTGATTAGGTCTATTAGACGCACAGAAAAACATCGCGCTGTACAAAATCGCCATAAAATCGTTGGGATCCTTTTCGAGATCAGCTTCGAGATCTTCGCGGTAATCCTTGAACGATTTCTCTTCCTGTTTGTGATAAACCTTGCTAACACTGTATTTTTCAGAAGAAATGTAATCGCTTTCAAGAACTTCAAAATACACGGGATTTATCGAATAAAATTGTGTGTCTTCTCGTAAACAATACTTCACAGCTTCAGGCGATTCGATCATTTGAAATACTTCGGGGATGTTTTGCCACGCAAATCCTTCCAATTTGTCTCTTGCGTCAATAAACCGCTCCTTGGCTTCGATCTTGTAAGCTAAATATTTTATGTATTCTGGAATGAAATCTTTGAGAGAGGGTTTTAATTCTTCGTGAAACAAGGTTCCACACACATCCGTTAATATTTTGCCAAGTAGGTTACGATTACTTAAAGAAGGATGGGAATCTGAGTTTTCGTAAAGCTTGGATAAGTAAGTATACTTGGTGATATAGTTATCTACTGTGTTTCTTAACAACTTTTCGCAGTACTCGTTAGCTTTAAAGTAATATCTCTTATTAGATAAATCTAATTTAAAGAACTTAGTTGAGTACAAATTCTCGTTTACGATCTGGTCGACAAAGAAATCTAAGGTGGTCTTCTTAATACTGTATTCTTTCGAAAAATCGTTTGGTGATATATATTCCGGATAATTGGCGGGATGATTTATAGATAAATATAATAAAATCTTGTTGAAATCATCTTCGCTTACGCTTAACCGCCCCTTTATCTTCTCGTAATTCAGCGTGAGGATGTTGTTCAAGAACCTAAACTTCACATCGTCATCGTTAATACCATAACTCAAGAAAAAGTCGTTGGTTTTCTTAGTTAATTCGGCAATTCTTTTGCTTTCCTCTTCCAAAATCGATTGGCGATCCAAATCGTAGGACTTTATCATTTTTGCGTACTCTGTTTTACCAGCCATCGTAATGATGTATTGTTTGTTCTCCTTTTTGATAAACCCAGAATCCATAAGTGCGTTTAAATTCTTCGAAAGCGATGATTGGTTGATAGAGAGAGGATCTTCTATAAAATCCGACCATTTTATCGATGTATTATTGTAAACCATCCATAAAATCCAATCGTCGTAGCCCCTGCGATTCTCCATTATAATTTTGGGAGGGTAGGATAATTTCTTTTTTGTAGTTTGTTCAGCAGTTAGTTGATGGTATCGTTCACGCCCTTTTTTGGTTATTTTGTAATAGCCTCGCCGGGCTTTTTTAATGTAGCCGACGCTAATAAGGCGTTTTAAGTAATTCGATAGAGTCGATTGGCTAATTCCAATCGGATCCTCTTTAAAATCCGACCAACCGCATTCTTCGTTATTAGATAAAAGCCACAATAGTAAAAATTCAAAATCTTGCCTTGATTTTGAGGAATCAAGAATTTGTTTAGGCGGATAATTTATTATCGGTAGTTCCATATTAATCAGTTTTAAAATTTATTAATTCAAGTCCAATTAATTCAGTTGAACTTTTTGAATTGCTAGTTATATAACTATTTAACCTTATTCTATAAGTATAAATAGAATTTTAAATTTAAATAGTTGTTACTACTGAACTTATGTTGAACTTTAGTTGGGATTTTGAATCAAATATAAATAATTAAAATGAAAAAGACTTATCACTTAAACGAATCAAAATCTTAAATACATCCTTTATAGTTACATCTTATTATTATTAAGGTCCAAATTCAAAAAATAAAAAGTTAATTTTATGATTTCCAACAAAATTAAATCTGGTTTCATGAAAATCGTATCATTTGTACTTATTATAAGCGTAATTTTACCTTATTTAAGCTCAGTCTTACTTCTAATTAACAATAATGATCAAATAGATAATTCCTATAGTCTTCAACAATCGCAAAACGACTCGTTCGATATTTTGGAGTTTTGGAAAAGCGAAATTAATAGAGTTAACAGTACTCCATTAAATATTGTAATAAGCGATGAATATAATATTGGAATTGGAACTAAAGATAATTCAAATACCACTACTTACAAAACAAGAGAAATAACTTTTGAATCTCCGAACTGGGTTAGCTCAAGTTCAGCAACCTTAAAGCTTCACGGATACCTTCTATATCCTAATACAGTAAGAGAGAGTTATCCCGCTTGCTTATGTATGCATGGATTGGGAGACAGAGCAATCGATTCATTTGTGTTCGCCCAAATTTACCTCGAAAAAGGATTCGTAGTATTATGTCATTCCCATCCCGGACACGGTCAATCTGAAGGTGCTTTGCCCTCGCCCTCCAATTTTCTATTCGAAGATGATTACAATAAGAGTTCGCACAATTATCTGACGCTGTGCGGAGCTATCCAGGGGCTACGAGTGTTAGAGTCGCTCCCGTCGGTAAATAAATCGCAAATTATGGTTACTGGGAGCTCATATGGCGCATTAAACTCGATGTGGCTTGCGGGGATATGTGGAGATCGCATTGCTGGGGTATTACCGCACAAGGCCACGGGAGATATTGAAAGTGTCAAACAAGACCAAACATCATTATTCTACTGGGTGTGGAATAGAAATAAAGATACCATGCCCGAATCGTTCTGGGAAGATCAAAATCTGCGAATAGATGCTATATATTATCTAAAATCTGATCTAATTCCTCCCATAATGTGGCAAATTGGCACTACAGACGAGTTTTTTCCTCGTAGTTCGATTAATCCCACTTACGAATCAGTTCCTCACTCTAACAAATTCCTCCAGGTATTTCCAGACGGGCACCACGGATTGTACAATTTCGAAGCTACTACGATGTACTTTATCGATTATATAGTATTTGATGGTCCCCCTCCTCCAACAATAGATAATGTGTTTCACTATAAAATGGATACCATAAGGGGAGACGATTTGATAGTTGAATGTTCGATATCCTCAGAAGCGTCTATTCAGTCTGTACAAGTCGCGTACAAGTATTTGAACATTGTAGGTAGTTGTTGGGAGCTTGTTGAACTAGAAAAATTTGCAGGCGAGAATACTTGGTGGGGAATAATTGAACCAGGGTTATTTACATCCCGTGTTGACTATTACATTATAGTCAACTTAGAAGTATACGAGGGAGTGTGGTTTAGTTCGCAATTATACGAGGTGGATAACCTTAATAATAACTTCTCAATTGTTACATGGATTCTATTCATATTAGCGGTAATAGTGCCGTTAATTATTCTGTTTTGGAGAAGGTACAACAAAACCGTCGCAAAAGTCAACGAAACAGATAAACCTAAGGCAAGAACTTACTTGATCTTAGAACTTTTTGCTCTAAGTATTTTATATGGCGTGTTCTTCTTATCTCTAACTCTACCGCTAGTGGGGTTTGGGAGTAGCGGAATGACATGGTCGACAGTACACTTATTTAAAGACCTTTATACTTGGAAAGACATTTTTGGAGTCGTCGCTCCCTTTTTAACGGTAATATTTTTAATAATACTCGTGTTAAGTTTTTATCTAAGCGTATTCAAACCACTGATCGCAAGTGGTATTCAATTCGTCTATTTCATTTATCTGTATCTGTTATATGTAATCATTAATGGGTTAATTGGAGGTTCGGGAGCGTTTAGCGAGTTTCCTTCGATTGATCTAACAATTGGATGGTACTTGATCTTAATTACTGCAATAGGATTAATTATCGTCGGTCTTTGGAAAAGATTTTACCAAACGAAGCTGAATATTCGCACTGCGAAGACCAAAATATATAATATTGATAGATGGTTCAAGATTCGATAAAGTAATTTTAAAAAAATGGAACCTATTTAACTTAACCTTCTAATTGGAAATTCTTCATCCAGATAAACTCGTCTCCCCAGCTGTCAAACACATATCCATACCCCTCTTTTCTTAAAACCTCCTCAAGAACCTTTAAAACCTTGATTTGGATTCTATAATCTGCGGTATCAAGTATTTTTTGCACATAATCGAGGATTTTTTTGGAAGAAAAAGGAATCTTATTAAGGGGAAAAGTTTCGAGTTCCCATCTAAGGTATTTTGGATAAGGCATTAGCCTACCGTTGTGAATCGTAAATATTGCTTTAAGAAGGGGCATGATCGACCCTGCAGCTTCAATCCGAGCGGCTAATTCGTTAGCATCCCGAAAGCATTTTAAAGAACGATAAAAAAAGTTGATATATTCGTCCAGGGTAGAGGAGATAAATTTAGATAAACTTGCTTTCGGAATTCTTGATTTTTCTTCCAATAATTTCTGAATCTTATTATTTTTATCGATTATAGCGTCTACATGAGCAAATGTATATCTTACGTATTCTTCCCGTGTACCCATTTGCCCATAATTCTCAAATTCGCTTAAAGAAAACACCATTAAATCAAGTCCCTTATATTTGTCCTTTAGATACATTTCCCTGTATCGTTCGACGAATTCGTCCTTGACGATTATATACACATCATAATCGGAGTTTGGTCCAGCTATATTTTTACCTCGAGAACCTCCGAGAAAAAGGGCTATAACATCTGGCCTCTCTTTTGCAATCTCGCATAACTCGTTAAAAATGCGTTCCACGGAATTCATATTTTCATTCTTTCCGGTTTCATTAGTTAATTAAATTTTATTAAGTAATTGGCCTCTTTAACCTTATAGATGGTTTGAAATCAAAAATAAGTCTACTTTATTATTTTTAGTAATTTATCAAGCGTTATTAATTGGTGCTTCCATTCTAACATTTGTTTTACCTCCTTTTCGGTGCACCATTTGTATTCAACGTGTTCATCACTTAATCTAACATTAACTACTTTTTCTATTTCTACAGCAAAACATATATCCCTCATCCATTTTCGGCTTATTGGAGCTTGAAACGTGTAAGCATAGTCTAAATCGTAGATTTGCTTTATATGGTGGCGCCCTCTTTAAAAGCAATAGTTTAAGCTCGGGAATTCTAGTAAATATTATTACGTGGACACTTACTCTTTCAATCATTTTCAATAGAACAATTTAACATCCTTATGGTAGTGTTTGCAATTATATTTACAGGGTAGAAATTAACCTCAAGCAACAGGTGTTTCTAACCGCTTACCTAACGAATAATAGTTAAAATCACCACCAGTAGTCCAAATAATAGGGTGTATCTCCCTCCAATCCAGTTTACCTTTCCCTTCTTCACCTATCGCACATTTAGAGTTCACATATGATTTCACAACTTCGCCTATAATTCCTTCGTTGCGGTCGTAATCGAGAATTTGATGTACCTTACATTCCATATTTATGGGACATTCCTCTATCATAGGAGCTATTTTTAATTCGCCGTAAAAATTATTGAAAAGAGCACTTTTGTCAATATCTCGACCCGACTTACTTCCACAAATATTAGTTTTTTCCACGAGATCTTCCGAAGGAATGCTAACGCTAAAGACCATGGTTTCGTGTATTCCAATTGAGGTGTAACGCGTTTTTGACATGCTAAAGAATATGTATTTTCCAAAATCAAAAGGACAGCTGTATCCGATTACCAAGTAGTTTGGTTTGTCGTTAACGTTAGCTCCTACTAAAATTATTGGCAGGGGGCTCAGGAGATTTCCTTCAATTTCATGTTTATCCATACTTTTTCAGCTTAAAATTTAATTTTTATTAATTATATTGTAAATTAACTAGTTTTTTCAACATAAATAGATGAAATTTGTGAACTTGAGTGAACTTTATACAGAACAGGCTACATATATTTTTCGTCTATTAATAAAATGAAATCTTCATTAATATTGTGAAACAGAATTATATTAACTTTTAGGAAAGAATTTAATTAGACTGTCAGCCTATAAAATATTTTTTTTTTAAAGTGTTTAAAATCTTCTTACTTTCTCTCAGGTAATCATCCATGTATTTCATGTAAACAATTTCGTTTTCAATAGCTTCAATTAAATTGGTGTCTTCTATTTTTGAAGAATCTTTTTGTAATTTCTTTAATGATCGCAACGTTCTCTTGTTAACATTAATAAAAGTTTGAACGAACATGTCAAAAAACTCTGGATTTGCGTTTAACTCATAATGATACCCTTCTTTTGCCTTACCTTTTCTGATTATCGAACCATAAGGAATTAAAATCTTTAAAGCTCTGTTTACCGATGAAACTGAAGTTCCTACATTATCATTATCCATTATTTTAGATAATAAATAAGAGATTTCTACTTGCGACAATCCCCTTTTCTTAAATCCCAAAAGAGCCTCAATCCAACCACAAATGGGGGGAAATCCATATTCTTGATAGGTCAACCCAATTATTTCTAAAAATTTTCGTCGGAAATCATCGATCATAATTCATCATCTTATAATTACTAATATCTCTAATAATTTAAAGATTTCAAACTTTTGATTTCAAAAAAGCGAAATTCTAATATATATTTTATTTATTATTATTCTTTATAACTTACGATTTAATGAATAAAATGCTGTTCCAAGAAAAGATCCCATTATATTACTTTTCTGCTTCGGGAAATACCAAGTATTGTTCTGAATTGGTCCAATGTGGATTTCAAGATAAAAATGTTCAAATCGAGCTTATTAAAATAAAAACTGTCAAGAATTTTCCATTTCCTGAAAAAAATAAGACATATCCGGCTATTGGACTAGCCTTTCCAGTTTATGAGTTTATGGTGCCTCGTATTATTATGATCTGGTTGCAACAACTACCTATTGCTAAACATTCCATGCCAGTTTTTGTTATCGATACGAGTGGGGGGATGCCATGTAATTCTGCAGGTCTTGCAATGGACCTTTTAAGCAAAAAAAATTATGTTCCATTAGGTGTATTGGAAGTACCAACCCCTACGCTTGAACCCTTTTTTAAGAATAAATATTATCCTGTTGGGTGGGCTCCCGAAATACTTAACAATTGTTATTCCTTTGGACTCTTACTATCAGAAAGACTTCGAACTGGAAAAAATAAATTTATAGATTTACGTCTTGGAAGGTTTCGTTTTTCATTCTTAACAAAGTATGTTTATCAATATTTTTTAAGTGGACGATCTTTTTCAGCAGGATTAATTAAATATGATGCAAAAAACTGTAATAAATGTGGCATGTGTGAACGAGTATGTCCAATGGCTGCGATAAATATAAGTAATTCTACCGATCCAATAAAACCTAATCGATGTATGTTTTGTGCCACTTGTGTTCGAACCTGTCCGAATGGTGCTATAAAGATATCATATCGGAAAAGAAGTAAACTATCCTTACCAAAAATTTCTCCAATGATCATACCTGGATATATTGATCCTAAGTATTATTCTAAACCAATTTCAATAAAACTTAATAGAAGTTATTTTCATCTTTCAATGGAGATGGTTAAAGCACGAAAAAGAAAAATAATAAGGTCCTAATATGTGTGACTATTTTATAGAGTTTAAAATTTTTTTCTCAATCACTTTTGGATTTTTTCTAACCTTGCTAAACTTATTCCTATCAGTCTAATTTTATTCATAGATCCTCTAAACTCTTCACATAACTTCAAAAAAACCTTTAAAGCAAGTTATTCTCTTTTTTTAGGAACTCTTACATGTATTTTTCGATATCTACACCGAATTTCTTGAAGTGCTCCCTCTGTTGCTTCACAGCTTGTGCCATGCTTAGCTTTAAGAATTTTTCAAATTGTTGGGGATCGCGGCCTTTTAATGTTAAAAGCGCAAGAGCTGCTGGAGAGTCGTATATGTATAATCTTTCTTCTTTAATGCCTTTAATGTACTTCCTCACCGCTCTTTCGGGTCGCGTGGCTTTACTTTTCATGTTGCGTAGTAGATCTCGAGAAATTTCTTCGCATTTTTCCCTCCCTACATCTTTAACCATTTCTTCTGATAACTTCACCTTCGCTTTATCAAAAATGGTAGTTCTTACATAAAGCGGAGTGACCACAGAAACATTGATGCCATAAGTACTAAGTTGGCTAAATAGTGCCTCCGAGAGTCCAACTACTGCGAATTTCGAGGTGACATAAGGTAACGGCTCCGAAAGGCCAACTAAGCCAGCTGCTGAAGCTACATTAACGATGTGACCTTGTCTTTGCTCTAACATTTTCGGCAAAAACGCATTAAGAGAATGAATAATAGACCAAAGATTAATATCCAAGACTTCCTTCCAATCTTCAAGCGTAATTTCCAAGAAACTTCCCCCGATTACAATCCCGGCATTGTTAATGAGCAAATCTAGCTGGTCAAATTTCGAGTAAAATTCGTCTTTTGCTCTCTCAAAATCACCTATTTTCGAAACATCACACTTTCCCGTGTAGACATTTACCCCAATCTCCTCTACATCCTGTTTGACTTTTGCTAGGTTTTCCATATCTATATCCGTCAGATATAAATTCATACCCTCGTTGGCCAAACCTAACGCGAAGGCGCTTCCTATCCCGTTAGCGGCGCCAGTGATGAAACAGTTTTTATTAGCTAATTCTTTCATTGAATAATCACCACAGATTAAATACTAATGTAATAGGAATGTAAAAAGGTTTTGCTATAGAGAGGGAGAGGGATATCACTATCCCTCTGTTGCTTGTCTTTTGGTTGTCGATAACAACCTCCGATACATCGAAAAACAGGATGCTATTAAATGAAATTAAGGTAAAGATCCTAAAATGAATGCGATAACAATTGGAAACGATTTGTATCGGACGAGTGTATTATTTTAACGACAATAAAATTGTTATTTTTCAAAAATTAAAGTGAAATGGGTCAGCGAAATTTTTGTGAAAAACAGTCTTACAAATTTGTAATTTCTTAGAGATTGGAGTAAAAACTACTTAAGTGATGTCGTCAATAACATAATTTATCAACTCCCATCGATCTCCGAACTCACTTTCGTAATACACATCGGGTTGCGTCCTTGATTCTTCGCTTGAGTGGCCCGTAGAATCTAAACCCATCGCAGGTGGCATATTAATGACTATTTTACTGTTTGGAAGAACGCAAAACTGTGGGAAGGGCCATATGCCGTCTCCTCCGCTTGGAGTTCCGTATACAGTGGCAAAATCGGACTGTTTACAGAATGTGGTAAATCCCTCCGCTGCGGAATACACTACGGGATCAATAAGAAGTATAATTTCTCCGTTGAAATCGACTTCATATGTTGGATTATATGTGTATGAATAATTGTATACCTCAAAGCTTTCTCCGTATACTTCTGGTGGAAGATAGTCAAAATAGTCTTTCGGAACGGTTTCAAAATCTTTCAAGTAATCTTGATGTAATTGCTGAATATAGTCTCCCGTTCTATATGCTAAATACATTTCCCGCATCGTATCTTCTTGAATTAACGGTTTTACGATGAATTCCTCCCATGAGTAGTAAGATCCTCCCGTGTTGCCCCTAATATCGATAATTAAGTAATCGTAATCTTCAAAAACGCGATAAAAGCCGAGAATTTCGTCTGAATACGGTTGAACTGTAGAGGGATCGAATGTTCTAAAATAAGTATAACCGATGCTCAGTTCAGGGTATTTTTTCGCTTCGAACACGCCCAAAGGATAAGATTGTGGAACATCTGAGGTATATTCTTCAATTGTAGTAAATGTTGCATTTATTTCCTGCCCATTAGACATTTCAATGGAAAACACACTGTCTTCTCCAAAGTCGTAGGGAGCGATCCTCCAAAGATAACCTTTTTCCCGCTTATAGTCCCAGTCGATGTAGTCTTTTTCATATATGGTTTTTATTGCATCGTCAATGAGAATCCCGTTTACTTTTGTAATTTTTGAATTTTCTCCATAAACATCGTGTGAACCTCCAGAATCGTCAAGAATTATATAGTTTCCTCGATCGTAAACAATTTGGAGATCATCGAATTTTCCGCCATACTTTCTTTCGTATGCTTGGTTATATAGAGAGACCCAATATTTAGCGGCTTCAGCTACCTCTTTGTTAAATCCCACATTCATCGGATACCAATCGTTAAATTGGAAATACTCAGTTCTGACATAAGTAGGAGATTGAACCCATGTGTGGCGATTTTGTAGAGCTTCTACAGCTTCCATGATTACAACGAGAAAATCCTCGTTATTTTCTGCGTTGGTTATTTTGGTTTCAAACTCGCTTTTTAAATCAAGCCAGTTAAATCCGTGCATTCGCTCTTTAACCCAATGATACGGCCAGTTTTGGTCAATAAAGTTGTACAAGTATTCAAAATCTTCTAACCTCTCTTCTACTCCCATATTTTCAGGATCAATAGCAGTTACAGGAGATTTAAATCTTGTGGCCTCAATAAACGCAAAAGTTAAGCTAAATGAAACTATAATAACTATGCAGATAGCCAAAGATGTTATAGTAATTAGTTTTTTTCTCTTTAGTATATACTCTTTCATGAACTAAGTTAAGTTCATCGCAAATTTAAACGATTACTTCCTTTTTAAAGCGATTAATTACAAAGAATTTGATTTTTACATAAAGAAATAGGAAGAAAAGAGGGCATTATCTAATGTTTAACCAAACTTTCTATTATGTAAGTTATCCATGGACCTGGTTTTTTAATTTGATCGAAGTCAATCCAAGCGCTTTTCATGTAAGACACATCTGCCTGCCAATACCCGTCAGACCGTTGCTTGCTGTTCAAAAGTTGTATCGCATCACGACATCGCTCATCCTCCATCAAATTATTGGTTTTAAGTAGGGATAGTATCTCAATGCAATTCGGTCGATATGGATATGGATAAAAATTTAACACAATAGAATCTTCGATGGGTTTGTCGTTTGATAGTTTTTTATAGACTCTGTGTTTGAGAATATACTCTAATCCTAGTTCAAGCTTATCGTCGATTTCCTCTGAACTTCCATATCGTTTCTTGTACTCCGTAAGTGTAATCATTGACTTCACCACGCTGTAAAAACATGGTATCTTTTTCATACATCCTCCAAATCTCGTGTATAAATCTTTTCCAGGCCAAGCGTATTCTTTACCTCGCTCAACGGATTGATATTCTAGTATCCAATCTATTCCAGCGTCTACTTTTTGTTTATCGTCGTAGTTCATCTTAATAAGGATGGTAGTTACCATGGAATTGTGGCAAGCGAGTAATTGATCAATCGTGCCTTCTAAGGAAAATCCTTCTTTCATAGAGGATTTTTCTACGAGGAGGTCAATCCAGCTCCGTACTTTTTCCAAAGAGCTTGTATAGGGAATTTCCGTGAGTTCGAGAAGTCTCCACTCGAGGGCACGAACGCCTACAAATAAATTTGGGCTCCTCATGGGCGTATCTAAAAGTTTTCTTATAAGTTCGGACTGTCCAAGCATTTTACGAGCTTCTTTTTCAGTGATATTGATACCGCTATCGTATGATTTTCTTAGTGATAATGCGGAATCTTCATCCATATTTAACATCAATGTTCTGTAATTAGTTATTATATTTAAAAGGGAAGTCTTGTTGCGATTATTATATTAAAATTGTTATATTATTTTAGTTACACATTTTAAAGATCAATAAGTTATCTCAATTGAATACTACTTTAAAAGATAAGGTTGCGATAATTACTGGCACTGCAGAAGGAATGGGCAAAGTTATCGTTGAGAAGTTTAGTAAGGAATGCGCAACCGTAATTTTAATTGACTTTAATGCAGATCTACTAGAGGATTTCGCCAAAAAATTGGTTGCCAGCGGAGTTACTTATAAAACTCACATATACAATATTTCAAATCCAAGTGAAGTAAAAATTATTGAAATAGTATAAAATTGAAAATACAATGCTCCAAAAAAAAAACAGAAAAGGCAGCATGTCGCCAGAATTCCCTCCTGCATCTATTAGGATCTTGAACTCAGTCCATTCTATTAATTACTCTTGCTATATTTTGGAACCAACTTTCGGACTAATTTGATTTGTTTTTTCATTCCCAGGGAACATTGCCTTATATTGCGAATCCACTTTACGGGTTGATTGGGGCTAATATGCCAGCCAAGAGTCTGATATATAAAGTTGCAGAATTTAAAAAATGTTTATAATTTATTATTTATTAAATAAATTAAAAAAAGAAAACCTTCTTAGATACATGAAAGAGAAGGAGGGAGAAAAAAGAGGTGAATGATTAGTGCCAAATATAGAAAAACTGGTGAAAAAACTTAATCATAAAAAATGGACTAAACGGTGTGATGCAGCAAAAGCTTTAGGAGAGCTCGATAGATACGATAAAGATGTATGGAAGCCCCTAACCCACGCTTTAAAGGACAATTATAAAGATGTGCGAAAGAGCGCAGCAGAGGCTTTAGGAAAGCTAGGGGATCCGAGGGCGGTGGAACCATTAATCGAAGCCTTAAAGGATGAGAATGAAAGTGTGCGTTGGAGCGCGGCATTGGCCTTAGGAAAAATTCGCGACTCGAGGGCAGTGGAGCCGTTAATTCTCGCTTTAAAGGATGAGAATGAACATGTGCGTAGTACTGTAGAAATGGCTCTGGAAGTGCTCGGGGATCCAAGGGCGGTGGAGCCGTTAATCGAAGCCTTAAAGGATGATGATAGAATTGTGCGTTGGAACGCGGCATTGGCCTTAGACAAAATCGGCGCCCCGAAATCGGTGGAGCCGCTAATCGAATCTTTAAAGGCTGAGAAAGCTAAAGAAGATGATATTTTTAATATGTTTTTAAAAAAGGGGCTATAAAAGCTTACTTTCAGAGATCAGAGGAAGATTGTCCAAAAACTGAGAAATATTACCAGCTGATCTATCACAGCTTGTTCAGGAAGGATCCGAAACAATTTGACCAGCAGACGCAAATATCTTTCAAATGGGGATTGGACACCTTTTTACTACCTAAAAAACCAGGTAATTATAATTTAGATGTTATATATCCCTATTGCAATAAAGACTGGTTTGTAGTCTGGGATGAGGATCCAGGGAAGATAATACAAATCGTTAAAAAATTTTATAGGAGATAAAAATTGAGAGAATATAATGAATATAAATAAACTACATAAAAAAATAAGGGAACTATGTTTTAAAAAAAATTAGTTTTAATGAAGCTAGAGAATTATTAGATAGAAATAAAAAAAAGATCTTGGAAATATAGGGAATTATGTTTTCAAATTTAAAATAATATAAAATCGAGGTAGAAAAGATGTATTTATATGAAAAAAAAATTAAATGTCCTGGATGTAAAAAAAATAGCAAATCAGAAAATTATAAGCTTGTAAGTGAAGATAGTTTTTCTTGGAATATAAAATGTCCTAAATGTGGGGGTATCGTGCATTATTCTAAACCAGATACAGGACAATTCAATAGATGAAACTGTTGCTAATAATAATTAAGGTGTTGAAATGAGTGTTTACAAATAGACTACTAAGAACCAGTTTTTGTAGATTTGTGAGTTTCTCCAAACCAATAATTTCATCTATATCCGAAATCACTATTCTCGATAGCTCTAATTTACCCTGTCTTACATAAACATTAGTTTAGTTATTGATTGAATAACGAATCTGGGATGGTGTATATCTTATTTCCATCAATATAAAGGTTCTCAAGATTTACATATTTACTGAATAAATCAGGGTGGTTATTAAAAAAGAGTTAATAGAGAAATAGGAATTCTAAAAGTGAAAAAGAGGATCACCAATGGAAAAAGATACAATGCACGCAGTTGAATTAGGGCATTGTGTAAGTGCAATTCGCAAGATTATGATAAAGAATAATTGTGATGTTGATATGGCATTCAATATTTTTAAAAAGGATGATTATGCTAAAACCAAAACCTTGAGCAAATTTACTGAGGAAAAATTTGAGAAATTTCAAGAGAATATTAAAAAAGCAGTAATAGATTATGATATTAAAGAAAAAAACAAGGAAAACTTCAGTTGGTCTGCGATTGGAAAATATGTTAAAGCAATTTCATCAATTATAGTCGAAGAAAAGAAAAACTATGAGGAAGCTTTTGAATTATTTAGTAATTCTCAGTTTAAACAAATGTTTATTAAATATACGATTAAAAATCTAAGAGATTCAAAAGAAAAGATTAAATCCAAGGCAGATAAGTTTTTACCGGCAAGTTTTTCTTCTGATGATTCTAAAGATGTTCAATATGTTAAAGGAGGGAAAAAGCGTTTCAATTCAATTGAAGAATTAGCAGAAATTGATCTTTCAGATGTTCAAGTGGTTCTAAAGAAATTAAAAGACATACTCTCTGCCAATTTAGGAAGAAGCAGTGATAAGATTAGAATGGGTCAAATGGAAAATAGCACATCAAACAAAAAATTGCCCAGAAATTCATTCTCGATGATTTTTTCATTTGGGAATCTTGAAAATAGAGACAAATTTTTAAAATCTGAGGAGTTTCAATTACTTTGCGGGGCATTTTTTACTACAGCTATTAGATATAATTGTAAAGAAGCATTAACTATAAATGTTCCATAAGTCATTTGCAGAGGCTTACGGAATATTTGATTCTGATTTTAATTTCTCAGTTAGAATTCATTTCTTTATAAATTTGGGACATCTATTATATTTCTTAAGAGATTTAGAGTTCAATTTTTTAAAAGGATTTGTGTCAAATTACACTTTTTTCAGGGACTTATATGAAAAAATACTTCTTAGTGGGATTTTTCCCAAACTATTATAATATTATAATAGAGAAAGTTTTAATTTTTTGTGTAAATTTAAACTCCTCATAGATTTTTGAAGGATATATAAAAAATTTTAAGAATTATTAAAATCGGCAGATAAATTTAATTTCCATTTATTTATCTCTAATTTAAAAAAGAGTTCTAGAAAAAAGTAAATAGTCACTATAAAAAATATTAAGAGACCTAAGAAAGTATTTCTAACAATTTAATAAAAATAATTTGAGTAAAGCCTTTCTTAATCCATTCCTATTTATTTCAAAAGAAAAGTCTATTCCTATCTTTTTTCAGATCCATTCCCATTTATTTCAAAAATACTCATGAAGTGCAAAAGGTAGTAAAAAAGACCATTGATACTTTTTGAAAAATCGACGTGTTAATCAATTGTGCGGGGATTTCGTTTCCTAGTCGATTTCTCGAAATTTCAATAGAAGAATGGGATAAGGTAATTTCTGTTAATCTTAACGGAGCGTTTTACTTTATTCGAGAGGTTTATCCTTATATGAAAGCGCAAAAGAGCGGTAGTATTGTGAATTTTTCATCAACAGCAGGATTAACAGTCAGCATTCTTAGAGGAGCGCATTACATCGCTTCTAAGCACAGCTTAATTAGGCTTACCAAGGCGGTTGCTAGAGAAGGAGAGTCTTTCGGCGTGAGAGTTAACGCATAATGCCTGGGATTTATTGACACTGAAATGATAAGACAAACTGTAACGGACGCCCAATTAAGTTCATTTACAGATTCTTTTCCCATAAATTGAATGGGGACTCCCGAAGAAATAACAGTATTAGTCCTATTCCTCGCAACTGAAAAGTCCTCGTATATAACGGGGGCATCTATCAATAATAGTGGTGGGGATTTGCTGATTTGAATTCCATTTCACCCAACTTCTCCTTTTTATAAATAACTGTTTCGGAGTTAAATCACATCTCTTCAAGAATTATCCAAACACGAATGGAATTAAATAATTTAAGGATTAGATACAAGAATACGGAATAAAAAAAAAATTATTATTTTAATATTGAAACCATTTTTGCTCGTTAAGATCAACTAAAATATCACTTGTAATAAAGCGGCGTTAGTCTCAATCATGCCTACATTGAATTTATCTCTTAGTAAGATTTTCTTGTATTCAGAAACATCGCGTTTGCTCATCATTAATGAATGGTATACACCAGCATTCTGCATTGTATTAATAAGCACATATCCTACTATTGTTGAGCCCTTGAAATACATTTTCTTATGAATGTCGTCCTTAACAAACTTTACTTCTTCTCCTTCATATACTCCATCTGAGATAATTGGTGTCCCGAATACCTTAATAATGGTTTGTATAGCAGACCCTTCGTATCTATTTTTCCTTCCAACCATATTATACCCTGCAACGGTCCCTTGAGTTAACGCGTTTGACCAAAGAAAAATAGGTTCTCGATTTCCAGTTGAAGCGTTAATAGATTCAGCAACATCTCCTGCTGCATATATATTAGGAATATTTGTTTCAAGACAATCGTTTACGGTTATTCCTGAGTTTGTACTTATTCTACTATCTCGCAAAAAATCTAAATTTGGTTTAATCCCCGTTGCAATTATTACAATATCCGCATCTAAAACGGTTCCATCAGCAAGTTCAACCTTCTCTACACTTTTATTGCCAGTGATTTTAGAAATTTTTTTTTCTAACAAAAGATTAACATCATTTTTTTTAAGAATCCTTTTAGTTATTTCCCCCATTTCTGTATCAAGCATGCGTGGTAAAACTCTATCTGAGACTTCTATAACAGAAACATCTATATTTTTCTTTTTCAACCCTTCGGCAGCATCAAGACCTATAAATCCCCCACCAAGAACAACCGCTTTTTTAGGTTTTTGCGTATTTACCCAATTGTAAATTGCATCGGTATCATTCAGAGTTTTAAAAGTAAACACACCATCCTTGTTAAGCCCTTCTATTGCTGGCATATCGACACGACCGCCTGTTGCGATGAGAAGTTTATCGTAATTAACTGATTCTGAGTTAATTACAACGGTTTTACTATCGGGCTGAATAGTTTTCACTTCCTTGCCCAAAATTGGATTGATGTTCATCAAGTCGAAGAAATCTTTCCCTTTCCAGAAGACTTTATCTCTTTCTTCCTCATTTAAGATGTAATGACAGAGAAGACACGCAGAATATGGTGGAACATCTTCTTTTGAAATCATTATGATTTCTGACGCTTGATCATACTTTCTAATTGCCTCTGCTGCGCTTATTCCTGCTCCTCCAGTGCCAATTATTGCATATCTCATTCCTTTCCACCCCTTTCTAATATATAATATTACATTGGAGCTGCAATTGGAGGTTGTGTCAATCCGAGTGCTTTTCGCTTCTCTTCAATATGGTTAATTATCATGTCGGCTTCTTTCTCGGGATCCGGTTCAACAGCAAAAGCAGCTCCCACAACATCATTTAATCCTTGAGTAAGAAGGGAAGTAACATTTTTACTTCCTAGTACGGGAGGTATAGAACCAAGAACCGTAAAGATGCCAGAAGCGACAACATAGGCTCCAATACTAACCGCCTTTTCTGACATCCACTCTGGTGCCGCACCCGCAACCGGTAAATCACTAATGTCTACATTTAATGCCTTTGCAATAGCAGCAGCAACATTCATAATTCTGCTTATATCAACGCAAGATCCCATATGTAATACGGGAGGAATACCAAGCGCTTTTGCTATTTCTTTTAATCCTTCACCCGCTTGATCTGCAGCTTGAGGAACCAATAATCCTGCTTTCCCGCACGCTATAGCAGAACAACCTGTCTCAACAACTAAAATATCGTTTTCAATTAGTTTTTTCGTAAGGGTAACATGATTATAATCGTGTTTAATCTTAGGATTATTACAACCAACGACAGCAGCTATTCCTCGTATTTTACCCTCTTTAATGGCATCAATGAGAGGTTGAGCGGTCCCTCCAAGAGCATTTATAATAGCTTCAGTAGAAAATCCAGCCATTAACTTAACAGGATGTTTAGGGATGTTAACCTTGTTAGGATTTCTATTCTTGTAATTCTCAATCGCCTCTCTAACTATATTCTTACCAATTTCATACGCGCGTTCTGGTTCAAACTCCATGTGCATAGCCCCTTGCATTTTTGCTTTTGGAGATGTCGTGATTAGTTTAGTATGATAACAACTTGCAATGGATGGCAACGAAGGCATAAGGCACTGGTAATCAACAACCATGGCTTCAATAGCACCAGTAATGAGAGCAAGCTCTTGTACTAAAAAATTGCCGGCAACGGGAATTCCCTTTCTCATTAGTAATTCATTAGAAGTACAACATATTCCACCAATATTAATACCGTTAGCGCCATGTTGTTTTGCTAAATCAATCATTTCCTGGTCTCTAGCCGCATCCACAACCATTTCAGATAAAACGGGATTATGACCATGCACAATAATGTTGACCATATCTTCCTTTAACACACCTAAACTCACAGAAGTCTCTTTTGGTTCTGGTGTTCCGAATAAAATATCACTTAATTCCGTAGCTAACATGGATCCACCCCAACCATCACTTAGTGATGCTCTAAGACCATGTAATAATATATTTGCATAGTCAGCACCTACACCTATATGTGTGCGATGCATGATCTCTACGATCTCTCTATCAATGCTTCTTGGCCAAATACCTACATTTTTCCACAAATCTTTTCTTTTATCTGGTGCTCTTTCTGTGAACTGAATGGTGTTTTTAACCATCCCAAATTCCTCCATTGCTTTTTCAGCTAATTCTTTAGCGATTTCTTCTTTTGGTCTAGCGTCTGTGAAAATATTATATTCTTGAGCTATTCTCTTCAATTTTTCTTCATCAGTAATTTTATATCCAAAAGTTTTACCTTCAGCAGTTAAATGAAGTACTTCAACAATATCTCTCCCGTGATCAGAATGAGCAGCAGCGCCAGCAGCAATCATTCTTGACAAGTTCCTAGCTACGATAATATCTGAATCGGCACCACATACTCCTCGTGTAGGCCCCTCACCAAAAG
This sequence comes from Promethearchaeota archaeon, assembly GCA_019058515.1. The sequence goes on along the minus strand of JAHPYY010000097.1, from coordinate 28,341 downwards.
GATCAATTCTACAGGGGCCCATTGCACAATTTCTGCAACAGATTCCCAGCAATCCATATCCACATTGCGGTTCTTGAGACGCTAATCTATCCCACACTATTTCAATGTGTTCTTCAGCAGCTTTTTCTATTATTGGGTGAGCAGATGAATCTATTGTCTTTTCCAAAATATCTTGTCTTATCATTTTATCTCACCTACTTGTGACATAGAGAGAGCCATATCACGCCATACTTTTAATAATTCAGGAATCTTTTCTTCAATTGGTACTGCTGCAGCAAACTGTGCTGCCGTTTTACCAACAAATCTTCGTTCTTTTTTTATAATCTCGTTAATATCTCCATAGGAAAGAGCTCCAGTCTTACAAGATTCAACGCACGCAGGAATTAAACCATTTGTGATACGATCATGACAATTATCGCATTTATTAGCAATTTCTCTCTCTATTGAAATGTGCCACGAAAGATTAAACGATACAGCATTAAAAGGACAAGCAATTGCACACATACCGCACTCAATACATTTTTCTTCGTTTATCAGAATTACATCTGTGTCTTTGTCTTTGGTTATTGCAGCAGTAGGACAAACTTGTATACAAGGTGTTGGATCGCAATGCATACATTTACCAGGATAAGCCATTACTCCAAAAGTAGGCATTACATGGATTTTTGAAGTAGGTAATGGTTCTTCAGAAATTGCCGAATATAGGTTTTTTGTTTCTGAATGTTCCACAGCACACGCAACTTCACAGTGCTTACAACCAATACAATTCTCAGGTTTGATATATACATTTTTCATATGTGGACTCCCTCTTTTCTTTTTTTTTTGACTAATTTGTGCAAATTTTTTGCAGTTACAAAAGAAGAAAACACATTATAAAAATGTAAGTTAAATTGCTTAAGATTGCGAAAATTTTGTTTAATCAATCAATGAGGTACTCATTAAATTTGTTAATTCGTTAATCTCTCCATCATGTTATAAAAAAGAAAACCATATTGTAATAATATTTATAAATAGAAGTAACCATTTTATATTGGATAGTAGAAAGCAATAAAGTGTGTGATGATTTTTCTACAACAGTCCGATATCATGTGTGTCGTGTCAAGTAAAGAAAACCCATAACGATACGGGACTTAATCCCGTAAATTTGCTAAATTCTACTATCTTCTCAATTCTTACTATGTTTTATCCTCGCAAAATTAAAAAAAATAGGACATATGTAAATTATATTTAGATGATAAAAAATAGGGGTGTAAAGATTATAGAGAATCTACAACCTTTCCGTCCGATATAAGAAACCCCTATAGTAGAAAAAGTGCGTGTCTAATAACTTACAATATTTGTAAGTATTTAAATCCGCGAACTGTGCTAATTTAATAAACTTCTTTTTTAAATGATTCTTAAGCTCATAAGAGCTTGGTGTATTAGCCGGATTATCTCTAAATTCGATTTTTGTTGAAGATTTTCGCAAGATATTTTAAAATGAGTGATACATTTCTGCTCTAGCAGACTGTTTACCTTAAAAATAAGGAATTGCAACTCACGCTTCTCGATGTGGATTTGTTGGGAAAATTCGAACATTTCCTCTTCTTTTATTTTTAATAAATTCTTTAGTTGAAGAATCTCGCTCTGTTTAGAAGCTAATTTAGACTCTAGTATTTTAACTTTGGTCGACAATTCCTGAACTAGGTCCTGGAACTCTTGCATAGTATCCCATAACTTTTAACCTTTCAGTAATAACATGGGACTTTGCATTTATATAATTTGGTAGTTAACTTCATAATCATTGCAGAGATCTTGCTGGTAGTGCCGAATCTTTTTGTTTTTTAGTTACTTCCCATTAAAGTTTCATGTTACCATTTTAATTTCGCATTAAAAACTAAATATGTAACGCTGTCTAACTATATTTCAACAAACAAAAAGAAGAAACAAAAAAAATGAACTCAAAAAAAATGAATAGCCAATGGCTCTCGAAGGGTATTGGAATTGTTATACTGGTCTTAATAGGTAATTTTATTTAATTTTTTATTTTCACGCTTAAATTTAAATAGAAATTTTATACTTTCCAGAAAAAAACTCACAGAAGTACCAATTTTTCCATATCGTTGGTATAGGCATAGGGCGATCCACCTGGGGCTACAATTGTAGCCCCTAACTTTTTCTAAGCTTTTTTAAAATAAATAATCATCATATAGTTCCAAAAAATATCTCAACTCTCCATTTCTGCTACTTATTATTATTAGTATTTAAGCTTTAAAAAAGGATGTTACCACAATAGTTTCATGTTACCATTTTAGTTCCGAGCTGAAAACTAAATATGAAACATATTCTAATTATAAATTAAAGAATAGAGTGGTGAAAGAAAATGAACGAAAAAACATTAAAAAAGAAGCATCTGGCTCTTGAAGGTTATTGGAATACCTACGCTGGTTTAAATGGATAATTTATTTATTTACATTATTTTACGCTTACATTATTTTGATATATTCTCATCCTTGAAATTACCAAACAAAATTCGGGGCCATTATTCTGTCATATCCCAACGGGGGCTACATATCGTAGCCCCTTATCCTTTTCTTTTTATATTTTAATATTTAATAATGAATCTAATAAATAAACGGAACGATACGTTTCGTTCTCCTTAAGTATAACTCGTATTCTTTTCCAAATTTAACTTTTAACATTGTCTCTTCGGTGTCCATGCGATTTTTAAATAAGAAAAAGAAGAAAAATAAGAAAATAAAGGAAATTGTTAGACTCCTAAACGATAAAGCGTACCCAAAAAAGACCAACAACATTCCGAGATAAATGGGATGTCTAATATACTGGTATATCCCGCTTGTCACTAGAAAATGGTTCTCTTCAATGGTTATCTTAGAGCTCCCAAATTTGCCAAGCAACAACCGACTATAGGTTAAGATAATCCCTCCAATAATTAGGATGGAAACACCGCTTATATAAGTGATAATAGTGTCCCAAATCACAAGAAAGGTTTGAATAAGCGTAACGTATTCTAAATAAGGAAGGAGTGCAAAAAAGGGAAGAGCAAGAAATAGCAACATTGAGAGTTTTGGATGCTTATATTGATCCTTTTCCGAAGAAATTGGTCTTATGTTAATGTCCACGCACAAAATTACATTAAAAATTAATAAAACGAGTAAAGTACTGAAATTAAAGTACACATCCAACGCAAATATAACAAACCCTATGTTGAGAAACAATATTAAAAAAGATGAAGCCAAAATTTTCTTTAGGTATAGATTCACCATGGTTTTCTTTAGAAAAATTATGCCAATTTAAGTATTAAATTTATGTTTTCTCTCTTAAAACTAGTTTTTAGAAATTAAAAAAAAAAAATATCAAAATAATAATGTATACTAGTATACAAAGATACAGAAAAGGTGATTTTTATAAATACTATACGTATTGACAAAAGGCATATAAAATTGTTGGACAAATTGATTTCTCATTTAACATTGCGGGGAAATAAAATAAGCAAGAAGGATCTTGTAGCAAAGCTGATTGAGGATGCAATGAAAGCTGAAGGTATAGAAGAAGATGAGACTTCAGAATCTATAACAGATGATTACGCGTGGATCGGTTTGGAAGATGTTTTTGAGATAGACATTGAAGATTTATCAGAAAAGGTTGATGAATTTTTATACCAATTAAATGAGGATGAATAAAATGGCTGTGTTTTTAGATACAGGCTTTATATTAGCAATTAAAAATAAGGACGATAAAAATTTCCAAATTGCCCAGGAGTAACCATAAACATCTGTTTAATGCTAAAATTCCGACATTTAATTTCTTTATTTGTAAGTTCACGTACAAAAAAATCCATACTTACGAAGGATATTTGCTCATCTAATATATAATCAATTGGCACATTTACTAACAATTATTTATTGTCCAAAACCGATTATTTATAAACTACAAAAATGATAATTCATTGTGGAAACGAATTATATTGGGTTTAAAACATTGTTGTATCATAAACATGTAAAAAAGATTTGAATATGGTGTTAAGTAAGAAGGATATTCTTAACGAGCTTAAAAATTTGAAAATTGATCTCAAATTAAAGTATAAAGTTAAGAACATTGGTATTTTTGGGTCATACGTAAGAAATACGCATTCTGCTTCAAGCGATATAGATTTCTTAGTTGAGTTTGAAGATGAGGCTGATCTAATTCATCTTATTGGCCTTTCACGTTATTTAGGAAATATATTCAATTCAAGAGTAGATGTGATATCTAAATCAAGCATAAAGGAAGAGTTGAAGCCAAAAATACTAAAAGAGGTCATATATGCGTGAAAAGTTCCTTATTCATCTAAAAGACATTGATGAAGCAATTGAAAGAATATTTGATTTCATTCAAGGAATAACCTTCGAACAATTTCTTATTGACGATAAAACTTCGAGTGCTGTAATTCGTAAGTTTGAAATTATTGGTGAAGCGAGCAAAAACATTCCTGAAGAAATTAGAGAAAAATACCCTCAAATTCCATGGAAAGAGATTGCTGGAATGAGGGACAAATTAATTCACGCTTATTCTAAGGTTGATCTGAAACTTGTTTGGAAAACTATCCATAATAGATTACCGGAGCTAAAATCATTTATCTCTAAGTTTGATACTTAAAATATTCTTCTCTTCTATCGTAAGTTCACACACAAAAATAATTGTCCTTTTTTATTATCTTATTTTTTTTTTTGAATTAGATGAGCTTGACAAAATATTTAATAATTATGTTAAATATTGTTATCACTACAATCCAAGATAATTAATAAGCAAAAAAGGTAGTTATTATGAGAAGAAAATCTCAATTAATTATATATCTAGCATTAGTTTCAATGATTCTATTAATAAATGTGATTCCTGCGAAAGCTGATTTAACTTCAATACCTCAAAACGATACTACATATAGCACCTTGTTTTTTGGAAGTCCAGACAATGTAGAATGGATGTGGGAAAGTGGTTCGAAGAAATCTGGTCCTGAATTTACTAGTGAATATTATTCTTGCGAGTTGGTGTCAGGTGAGAAATTAACTGTATCTATCTTCCATAAACCAATGGCAGATGATGGTGTAATGTGCGGTATGAATATCATGGCGATTCGAGACACAGGTATAATTAGAGATTCGGAAGAGGTTTATGTGGGAGCTGTATGGTATCCAGAAAACTGCGATTCTACTTCAGTTATTATTACAGCTATTGCGGATACGAAAGTACATATTATTTTTGAGCTAACCGAGAAATCTAATTCTGGTGCCTGCGTAGGGACTGATTATAACATGAAATCAACGAAAGAATTAGAGTATAACGGACAAGTGGATTCAGGTTGGACGCCAGAAGAACCACAGCAAAGTATAGGAGGATTTGATTTATTGCTAGTATTGCCACTTATCTTTGTATCTATGGTATTTCTCTTGAGAATAGTAATCAAATCTAGAAGAAAAAGATAAAGTCGATAAAGACGCCATCTAAAATTCATTTCATTTGATTTATTAATTTTTTTTTCTTAATTGATAAAAACATAAGATTTATCTTCGTACAACCCTTATTTTTCAATTTCGAAGTTTTTTATATTGATATTTCATTGAAGAGTTAAGTCCGAAAATCTGAAGAGAATTTCTATTGCTATAAGTTCACACACAAAAATATTTGAAGTATTCTAGAACTATCACAAAAATTGGACTATATCGCCTTTAAATAGAGATTCGCAATATACGACAATTGCTATTATAATAGAGAAAAAGATAAATTCCCATTAAATAATTCTATGATAATTTAAATTAAATATATAAATTCTTAATGAAACCATATGCCTTTAACCGATATAGCTGAAGCTTTAAAATTTGCTCTGAAAAATATGAATAGAGATTATTGTAGTCTTTCAAAATTGATTTATGAAAAAATTGACGCTAGCGAATCAACAATTAAAATTCTCGAAAAAGAAAAATATTTAGAAAGACCATTTGCTTATGAATTCTATCATCAACTTCGAATCTTATTAGAGCGGGGAATTGTGGATTTTGGGGGTGTAATAATACAAGCCGAAGTAAGTAAAGAATACCAGAAATGTTTTGAAAAAGGTAAAATGCCCGATTTTATAATTCACTTACCGAATTCTAAAGAGAATTTTGCAGTCATAGAATTCAAATTAGCTTCCAGAGGAAAAGGAGATATTAAAAAGGATTTTGAAAAAATTATAGAGTTTAAGACGAATTCAGATTTGCTATATTCACATGGAGTAGAAGTGTTAATAGGAGACACAAATTCTTTAGAACGACGTTTAACAGAAATTGGTGAGTGGAATACGATAGGGGGAGAAGAAATCATAGTAATCGGATTTAATACGGAATCATGGAAAGCAGACGATTCGGTTTTACAATTTAGCGGTTAATCTCGTAAAGGAATAACGATTGAGAATATCACATGTTGAGATAATTGGTATTTGTCAATTTCAGAAGATATGGCAACTTAAACGAAGATTGTAAGTATTTGAATATTTCAGGTGAGAAAAGAAAATACCTTGAAAACTTGATCAATTCACGAAAAGAATTTGAAGAAAAAATTGAAGTTAATATTTTTCAACCGCCGTTTTCTGAACAAAGGCAATACGACCATAGAATTCGTAGAGACGCTCAGTTTAATGTTATCACCGGGGGAGGAAAAGCCCTATCACCGGAGGAATTAATAAATGGATACAAGACCGCGAAAATCTGTTATTGCTGGAATAAGAGCGATTTTAACGATACGATTGTGACTATCTTTCACGAATTAAACCACTTTAACGATCCTTTTGATATTGGCGAGTTGAATCGAATAAAAATGAAAAAACTTGAGCTTAATCTCTTAAAAAACTTGGAGTACAATGTATACAACCTTTATAACGAATATTTCGCTGAATATAAGACGACTGTACTTCTCGCAGATTTTGATCAATTTATACACGCTTTCAGAAAGAGCTTACTTAAAGAAGCGAAAGTAAAACTTAGGTTATTAGGTATATTTAGGTTTAGCTTTTTAGTCTTAGTATGGTCAGGGATAATTTTTTTTACATTATATATATTGTGTCTTAATACAAAAACGGTTTCAGAGAATATTCTATTCTCTTTCTTAATATCTTATTTTATCTCTATTTTTCTTAATTTTATGAGCTTTATAATTCCTAAGGGAAATGAAGCTGTTATTATAAATAAATCACACGAGTTTTCAAAATTAATCTTTTCTCGTAAAAAGACACTTACTCAAAATGAGATATTCAGAAATAGAATTAACATCTTTTTCCATTTTTTCATAGTAATGGGAACTTAGGCGTTATTTTATTTAGTTGAATATAATTGGTTTGAAGAGATTTTGAACGATTATGTTTACTATACGGAAGTTGAAAGTCTTAAGACAAATTTAGTGTTATTTATTGTTTTTATTTTATTGTTTTTATTTTTTGCAATTGCGTTTAATCCCACAAGAAGTTCGAAATATATAATGTACAAATTAAGCTCTGAACCCTTTATTAATATTGATGAATTAAACGATAGTCGAAAACGCAATCTTAGATTTAGATTTTTAACATTTGTATTTTTAATGGTTATGATTTCCGGATACTTTTTTTTGTTTGAGCGCTATTTCCTTTCAATATTCGCTTTAGGAACTTTTCTTGCTTTTGAATGGATGCTAATTTGTTCAAATTCTTTCTTAACTCAAATCGAAAAAGATTTAGAGGTGTTAGAATATAACATTGAGCTTACTAATGGCAATTTCCACGCTTTAAAGCTAAAAGGCGTCGTACAAGTCTTAAAAAATCATGAAACATCTATGTTTAGGATAAAATCCGATGATACAAACTTAAATAATTATATAAAGGATATAATATATAAGCAAATTCCAAATGATAAAGAAGACTTACGCATTATTCTCTATTACGGTTGTACAAACGATATTCAGTTATACATCTTATTTAGCACCTTATTTTACAGATTTCGATTAACAAAAGGTATTGAATTAAGTCTTGATAAAACCTTTTCTTCTTCTATCACCTCGTTAAAAACCGATTATTCACCATTGCGTAAATTAGTAACAAATAAAAAAATATTTAATAAGTTACATTGGGACCGATTATATTCGAAAAAATATTGGCTCTCAAAGGAGCAGATAAATGAATTAGACGAATTAAAAGAACGGTTAGATGATTTATCGATTCAAGCTTAAATGTTTACTATCTCAAAAACAGTTAGGTAAAAAATTTTTGAGAATTTCTTCGATGCGGTCTTGATAGAACACTTCTCAAATAACATCGATGTTTCGAAAGAGAATATCTCCCCTTAAATTATATCCTAACGATAATATAGCTTCAACTAAACTCTCGTATTCGAAGGCTAAATTAACTTGAATACGTTATTGCGAGTTGTGATATTAGTGGAATTACAGATAAGAAAAAGGAGATGAAGGCAGAAATCTTAGGTAAATTTCCAATTACAAATATCTTTTTGTTTTGTAGTTGTAGTGATAATTTTAAATAATACTGTTTCGAATTTGCTTCTTTTACGGTATTGAGCTTATTGTAAAGGAACTGCAAACAATATTCCTTCCGCACTTTAAGCTTGGAATAACTCGATACTGTAATAGGTATCATCGATATCCCAATTAAAACGCTAAGGACTAAGAGTAATTGGCTTAGTGTGTTCAAAATTACTATATTGTGGACGACAAACGAATCAATAGCTACGTAAAAAAGACTATAAAGAAGTTGACTCAAAAGAAAGATAATGTCTGAACCATCCACTTCACCAAAGGACGATAAGAGAGGAAGGTCGTATTCTATCTGAAATTTCTTCGTACTTCTTACCCGGGATACAATCTGGTAAGATATGTGAAACACAGAAAGGAAAGATATAGAAAGAAACACAATAAACAGGGATATAATGGTTATGTCGTAGATCCCTAAAGAAATTCTGAATAAAATATTTACAATATTGATTATTGGAAGGAGTAACCACAATAAACCCGATAAAGCCGTAAAAAAAGTATTTGAAATAGTAACTGATTCGGGAATTTGAGTTAGCTTTTCCCTTAGGTCATCTATTGAGAGGGTCATGGTTTTAAATTTATACGAGGGTACCCAAATTCTGTTGTAATTATACTTGTATTTACATTCGTTTATTTTCGTGAAAAAATAATGATCCGTAATGACAATAGTTGGATGGATTTGGGGTTCCTTGGGCAATTGAATCGTTTGCAATAACTCAAGAACCTGCTCGACTTCTAAGTCTAGTACATTTTGACCTTCTAAGTCATGTTGATGGGTTTCTGGGTTATAATTTAACACTTTAATTTTAATTTCCTTCCCCTCTACCAGATATGTTTAGTAACAGGTAATCAACAAATTTTATAAGTTCGCCTAATTTGATAAAATTTTTATTGAATTCTATAAATTAAAGATTACTATAATTTTAAGTGAAATTCAAATTGTCAGACGAAAAGATGGGAGTATTTACGCGGGAAAAGGTATTTATAACCTTAATCCCCGTTATTATTTTTATCAGAGCGATAATTGATTTAGTTTCTGAAATATTGCTACAGTCGTCGCTTAAATTTGTGATTTTTGTTGGCGTAATCTCGTTTTTCCTTGGAATTTGGAGCTTGGTCTCCGCACGTGGATATTTAGGGGAAGAGGAGTGGGGTTACGCTTTTTCTCTCATGACTTTAAGCTTTATGGTGGTGTTTACGATTGCCGATATTATCACTTGGATCCTAGTTACAGACTCGTTTAACCTTCTGTATTTTCCACTGTGGGTTAAACTATGCTACGCATGCGTAGGATTTTTAGGGTTCTTCTCAATATTAACGACGAGTAAACGTTACGATTGATTAATAAAAAGATAAATTCTTCTTTCTTATTTTTTTAATCTTAATAATAGTAGACATTACAGATATGTGTTAAACTAAGGTTTAAAAATTTAATTATTTGCCGAGGTTAAGGTTGACAATAGTTTTAGCTTTTCCTTACTATTTTCTATTCTATGGAACCGTTCCCTCGCATACATCCCAGAGGTTTGATTTGCGTCGAGCAGGTCAAAATAAGAAGGTGAAAAGGACTCCACTAACGAGACCAAAGAGAGATCAAACTAACAAAAGGGTAAGGAGGGTGATATATCGCGTGTAGTTCGCGAAACCAAAAGACAAAAATCCAGGGATTTAGCGGAGTCGTCGTTTTTCACTACTACACACTATAATCTGAGCGTTTATAAAGAAAAAAAGACGCTTGAATTTCTAATACAATTCTATTACCTTAGATAAGAAAAGAAACCTCAAAAACTGCAAGGCTATTCAAACAAGAAATTAGAGATAAAAATGAAATGAGTGTAAAGGTCATTTACTCCCTATCTGTTTTTATAAACTCAACTCTCTATTATAATATCATGGTAAAAGACAAAATTACCAGTAAAATGGAAGGATTAAGTTATCAAAGATATAAAAGAATAAAATGAGAATCAAAGAAAATGAATGGTATTATTATCGAAATTATGTGTGGCGCAACCGCTTCCCTCGTACTTTTCGTTTTAAGTAAGATTAGTTCTTGGCTGAAAGATAAGTACGCTGCTTACAAAACGAGTAAAACCAAGGAAAAATCTTCGTATTTTGTTATTTCAGATAAAGAGACTATTCTTATCGGGTAATGGGATAATTTTATATTAAGATTGTTGTATAAAAAATTTTTTTTCTATCTTTAGACTTAAGGAGTCTTCCTTTATATAGAAGGACTAGATAAATAGAGGAAATAATAAAGATTTTTAAGCCTAGACCGCGAAATATTGCCATAGGCAAAAATATCAAAGATGTGATTACTTTCAATAATGAATAGATGCCCAATTCTAACCTTAATAACTGTCATATATTTTGCGATTATCTCCAGTGGTTACGTCCCTCTTATCCTCCTTTTTATTTTTAATATAAATAATTGGATTGAGTGGATTATGTATTATTGGAATTAGTTAGCTTAATCAATCTTTTAAATTCTGGAATGTTTCTAATATTAACAAAATCTTCGTCTTCTCTTGATAAATTGATATATTGTATAGGATCCATAGTTATTGCTTTTTTTAAATATTTAATAGCTTCAGGTGCGTTTTTCTTTCAATAATAACTTCAGGATAAACTTAAACACTTCGTTTACATTTTCCCCAGTTTTCGAAGAACATGTAAGGTGATAATCAAGATGGTTCGCATCCAATAGCGCTTGCACGGTTTCCACTGAAAATGCTCTTTTTTCCTCGAGATCAATCTTTCCTCCCACAATTACTATGGGAATTGTTTTATTTACGCGCTTTTCTTCAAATCGGAGGAAAGTTAGCCATTCTTCTAGGTGTTTAACGCTATTATATCGGATTATGTCGTACATTAATAATCCAGCGTCTACGCCTTGAATATAATAGGGAACGAACCTCCGAAATTGTTCCTCGCCAGCACAATCCCAGATCTGAAGTGTAATCACTACGTTGTCTAACATCACAGTTTTATTACTAATACTAGTGCCAATTGTCATCAATGGGTTTATAAACGACCCTAAAATGTACTTGTGAATTAGAGTAGTTTTCCCTACCCCTCCATCTCCAATAACACACAGTTTGAAAACGTAATCATCCTTAGACCCTATGGGTTCATGGAGATTTTCGTTGTATTTATTTTGATGCAATTTCTAATGGTGATTTTTTATCTATGATATTTTTCGCTTCGATTATCTAGTGAAAACGAGAGAGATATAAACTTTTGTATCGTAAATAAATTAGTGTTTTTTGGTTTGAATAATTTTTAATATCTAACAGGAAAATAGTGGATTTAACTAGAAATCGTTTAACTGGATTAAGTTGTAGTTATCGAGAAAAAATTTTCATTTTTCTAACCAAATTAAGTATCTACACGCGAAGCAGTGTTTTAGGAATAAACAGAAGAAGCGAAAACATCTAGAAATGATCTCGTCCTATCTTTAGGTTAGTAAGGCCATTAAATTCCTAATATTAAAGATTACGTAAATTAACTCAAAATTCGACTTACTAATTCTCTAAACTCAGCTACCTTGATAGGTTTTGATACATACTCATCAAATCCCGCCATTAATATTCGTTCCTTATCCCCTTTCATTGCGAATGAAGTGACAGCTATAATTGGGGTAGTTTTAAACTTCTTAATCTTCCTTAATTCTGTACATATTGTCGTACCACTCATTTCAGGTAGTTGCACGTCTAATATTATTAAGTCTGGATCTCCGGCTTTAATCAACTCGAATCCTTTATTTCCCCTTGTTTCTTCGAATAACTCGATATTAGGTATTAATTTCAAAATAGCCTTGAATAGTTTCATATTCTTTTCGTTGTCTTCTACAACATACACTTTTCTGGTCAAGTTTACCCTTTCGAGATTTTTATTAAAAATTGCTCTAAATGAAAGAAAAAACTACCGAAATTTAAATATTCGCAAGAGATATGGTATATGTATTCAATAAGATGTTAAACTATATTATCGATTTTTTCGTAAACGAAAGATAAAATGCCAATAGGATTAATCTTATTTGATTGGGATGTTAAAGCTGGAGCAAATGTGGAAGCAAAGTACCCAGAATCAATAGAAATTCCAAATGCCCTGCTAAATAAAATTTACATGACGCACGCTTACGATGAACAATACAAAAACGATGAATTAATAGAAGTTAATTACAAGGATCAAACAATTATTTCATATTGTGATAAGTCAAGAGTGCCTGAAGTGGGATATGAAGTTTTGATTTTAATTGTACACGAAAGAGAGAAGGTATTTTCTTATAGATATAAATCTAAAATAATCTCATTGGGGAGAAACTTATTCGTCTTATCGAGAGAGAAACGTAAAAAGTACTTTTTTGAAAATGTCCAAGGTTTTTTTGAGAAACCTCCTGAGAAAAAACTTTTGCTGCTTGGTCGTGCGGGTACTGGAAAAACAAGCGTTAAAAAAATAATCTTTGAAGGACAAGATCCTAATTTATTATTGTCCAACCCTCTGGAACCTACTAGGGGTATCATGCCTTCAATTTATAGTTGGCTAGATTTAAGCATCGGATTGTTTGATACCGCCGGTCAGGAATTGAATTACCTCTTAAAAACTGAAGATGAACAAATCTTTGCGTTTGAAAAAGCTGAAGTAATTATTTATCTGTTAGATTATTCTACATGGGTAATAAACTCAACTGATGTAATAGAAGAGTTAAAAAAGACAATTGAAATAAATAGCAAACACCAATTTAGCGCTAAGATCGTTGTATTTCTACACAAAATCGACTTAATTGAAGAAGATATTAGGGAGAATATGTTTGTGAGAATAAGAAATGAGATTACTAATAAAGTAGATGTACCTATTTTTTTTACAAGCATTTATCCTAATTTACTATATACAACATATAATGCATTTTACGAGATTCTGAGCAATTTTTCCGAGGAAACAACGGCTTTTAAACGCATAATTAACGAAATTTTAAAAAACATAGTTAATACTATGTGTTTTATAACTAACGAAAACGATAGCATCATTGTTCAATCGATGACTTCTGACTTTAACACATCCCTAATAAACCATTCTCACAAATTAATAATTCAACTTAATCAATCCTTCGAAGACATGACACTAAATGATAGTATTGAACACCTAATTCTATGCGGTTCCAATAATCTAAATATAATAATGAAGAATCTAAATTTACTGAAATTCAATTTAAAAAATATAATATTAATTTCTGAATCATTAAGCACTAATAAAATGATAATGCTTGTAGGTAATATCAGAATAAGCTTAAACAGATATTTATTTAAATTAAAATAAAATTGATGCATTATGAGTAAGAAGATAGTAATTGTTGGTCCCTCTGGAGCTGGTAAAACCACGCTTAGAAAAGTTTTTTTTGAGGGAGAGAGTTCTACGAAGCTATTAGAGTATGCATTAGAACCAACATATGGAGAAGAGTCCCTAATTCTGCGTCTAAGTGAAGACGTTGGAATTTTTGACTTAGCTGGTCAAGAAAACGATAGGTGGTTTACGACAGAAGATAAAGCTGTATTTTACAATACCAAAATTATAATTGTTGTTTTAGATGCTTCTGCAGAAACTGATTCATTTTTGGAGTTTATTGCAAGAGTCGTTGAGATTCGGAATCTTCTTACACCATCCTCATACATTTACATCTTAATTCATAAAATAGATTTAATTAGTGATAAGCAACTAAAAGAGGTTAAATATAGGTTTAATCACGATATATCAAGTAAAACCTTGATGAGAGCATTCTTTACAAGTATAAAAAAGGAATATTTTATCAGTACTTTATCGGTATTCACAGAGATAATGATTGCATGTTTAAAAGACGAAGACACTGTTGAAAAATTTGATTACATTTTTATAGAAGAAGCGATTCGCTTGAGTTATCTCATTAATAAAGAAGTTGTTGTTTCTAAGAAAAATCTTAAAGATAAACTCAATCGAACTGAATTTTTTATCGATAACCTAGTCACACATTTAAAAGCTAAAAAATTTCTCGAAACTCGCTTGGTAGATGGGGAAGAAATTATTAAACTAACTGATTTGGGAAGAAAGTATTACAACGAAGTTTTGAAGAAATTTTCCTTAGAGAATATATTTCCACTAATAGAACCTGAAATGCTATCAGATGTACCTTCAAGTTTAGAGATACCTCCTTTTATCGGTGCGTTAATCGCTGATAAAGACGGACGATCTTTATTGACGATTGAGCTTTTTGAGGGAGCCCTATTGACATATTTAATCAATCCAAATCGGTCTACAGCGAATTCTAAGGCTGATATTGAGTTAATTCCAATGCTCGTAAGCGCGCTAGAGAAATTTTCGATGGAAATTAATATAAAAGATTTATCTGGCTTTAATTTAAGAGGAACAAACCTAAATATGCAAATATTTGGGTATGATAATTTTACAGTAACCTTCTTTATGAATCCAAACATTAATATAGAAGTAGTGGAATCAACGATTTACAATTATTTTTTTAATCTCTTCGAAGATAACAAAAAACTATTTAAATCAGCACTTCAAACAGGATCGATTGACAATATACTTCCATTTCAAGAAAGTGGAAGGAAATGGTTAAAAGAATTAAATGAAGCTTACAAAGAAATGGTTATCAATCTAAAAGTCATCGATATAGATAAAGCAAAATTATTGTATAGCAAACTAGATGAGTTATATAAGGATATAAGCCGGAACTTTTCTATCACCCTAGAAAAAATTAAAACACTAAAAATTAATCTTGTAAAATCTTTAGCTCAAAAAGATTTTGAAGAGCTAAGGAATATAGGCAATAGAATTCAAGAAATAATGGTAAAGTACACCACTTAAATAACCTTTTATAGAAAAAGGTTTTATTTAACTATTTTCTAACTTTAATCCAAACGCGCTCCCTACACCTAACTTTACAGCAAAAAAATTTTCACCTCCATATAAATGCACCAACTATTTATTCACCGATAACCCTAAGTTTGCTCCTAAAATTGAGTTTAAAATCGGTAGATCCACTTTCTTATACTCTTTAAAATAAATTTGTAGTCCTACTTTTCTATACTTATACCTGTGTCCCTAATTTTAAAAGTCTCTTCCATTGTGGTCTCTTTAATCAAAAGCTTAGCCTATCCCTCATATTGTCACTGAACCCCTAATACTAAAAAGGAAGCAACGGGACCTGAAGTGTATTCCTCCTCCTACCGAATCTCTTTAATTTCTCTATCGTGATTCAAAACGAGAATTATCGTTTTAGATAATATTGAGATATTTATTCTCAACGGTTCTTCGAGAGGAGGTAACTCTGTTGAATAATGAAGCGTAAATGGACTCAATTAGCTTAATTAAGACCCGCTTTTTGTATCCACTAGCGTTTTCAACCGTTTACAGATGGAAAATCTTTCAATTCGATTGAGTCGCTTCATAATACTCTTAATAAGTCTGCTATGCTTGTTAGTTCTCCAATATTTTCTTTTGGAATTGAAAAAGTGAATATAGTCCCATATCCTATTTTACTTGAAAATGAAATGTTACCTCCATGTAATTCAACTAATCTTTTCGTCAAAGCCAATCCCAAACCCGTCCCAGGAATCTTTTTCACAAAAGGAGAATCAACCCTTTTAAAATCCTTAAAAATTACATCAAAATCTCTTTCAGCAATACCAATACCCGTATCCTCAACTTTAAAAAACCAATTTTCTTTCTCATCCAAGAACTCAAAAATAACACGACCTTTCTCCGTAAACTTAAACGCATTGCTCAAAAGGTTATTAATTATCTGTTTCAATTTCATTCTATCGGCATGAATATAGGTCTTCTTGTTAATGCCCTTTTTTCTAAATTTAAGTTTTTTACTGTTAAGAACTGGCTTAAAGATAGATAAGCACTCGGTTAAAAGATTAGCCACATTTATTTTCTCAATGATTATTCGAGATTTACCAGACTCTATTTTTGAAATGTCTAAAATGCGATTTATCATTTCTAATAAATGATTTGAAGAATTTTTTATATCGTTAAGAAACTCGATTTGGTCCCTATTTAACAGACCATAAACCTCTTCTAATAATAATTCAGAAAAACCAATGATCGCATTTAGTGGCGTTCTCAGTTCGTGAGACATAGTAGCCATAAATTCTGATTTAAATTGTGAAATTTTTGCTATCTGGTCAAGATATTTTTTCTGGGCTTCTAATGCGTCATTTAATTCTATAGTTCGTTGGTTTACTTCCTTTTGTAATATTTGATTGAATTCTTTTGTGAGAGCTTCCGCATGTTTTTTCTTTCAGTTGCATCTCTGGTTAATCCTTTAAAACCAGTGATTTTACCCTTAGAGTCTTTCTTTAAATAGATTGAAGTCTCTACATATAATTTTTTTCCTTTCTTATTTTGAGCTTCATATTCTAATAGTTCAAAACCTTCGCCGCGCTTGAATAGTTCATTAAACCTCTTATAAACCATATTCCATGTATTTTGGTCGTAAAAATCGCTAGGTGCGATGTTTAATAGTTCTTCTTTTGAATATTCTGTAAGATCGCATAATGCCTTGTTGAAAAATGTATATTTTCCTTTCAAATCAACTTCAAAATAACCTTCTTTTATCGATTCAAGGACTTCTCTGTATTTTTCTTCAGATTCAATTAACTTCCTTTGCGCACGTATCCTATCATCGATGTTTATTACTATTGAACGGGACTCAATTACATTTCCATCTTCATTATGCACCGGTTTAACAGTTAGACTAATCCATATGGGCTTTCCGTCTTTACGTTCCATTTGAAGTACTTCATCAATGACTTCTTTTCCTTTTGTGAATTCCTTAAAAATTTTACGGGCTTTATCTGCTCCAAATTCATTATTCATATACAAATCTACGACTTTCATCTTGCTGAGTTCCTCAAAAGTATAACTCAATAATTCTTCAGCAGTTTTGTTACATTTCAGTATTGATCCATTAGGGCTAATGGTAAAGTAGGCACTAGGAGCTTGTTCATATAGTTTTCGATAGTTTTCCTCAGATTCTTTTAATTTACTTTCGATTTCTTTCTTGAGAGTTATATCCCTTACAATACCCCACATTCCTATCGGAATATCTTTTTGGTTTTTAATAAGCCATACAATTATATTTATCGGAAAGACACTTCCATCTTTTCGGATGTATTCTTTCTCATATAAATCAGTAAAACCTTTTGTTAAAATTTGTTCATTGAATATTTTACGCTCCATGTCATACCATTTTTCTGGAGTAAAGTCTTGATATTTCAACTTCTTTAAGTCGTCTTTTTCGTAGTCCAACATGCCTAAAAATGCTTTATTACAATCAAGTATATAACCATCGAGGCTAGTCATTACAATCCCATCGACACTTGATTCAAACAGAGTCCTATACCTTTTTTCTGATTGTATAAGTCTTCCCTCTAATATCTTCTGTTCAAGCATTAATTTTAATCGATTACCTATATCTAATAGCAATTGTTTTTCTTCTTCCAAAAACTTTCTATCTTCAGTACAATACACTTGGATTTCAATCTCTTTCTCATTTACTTGAGCGTGGAACGATATATTTTGATTAGTTTGTTTAAATACATCGGTTTTATACTCATATTCACCATACCTTATTTTCATGCATACCAGATGAGGATATTGCAATGCTTGAGGAATAATATTGAGGGTTTCTTTTAAAATATCCGTCCCTGAGAGATTGGGCGTCTCCATTAATTTCGATAACCCATACATACATCTTAGTTCCTTAACTCTTTCTTTGAGTGCTAACTGGGATTCTGCTAATTTCTTTTCTGCTATTTTTCTATATGTTATGTCTCTAACAATCCCAACAGAATTCCATCTATCTTTGATTTTTACTGTGGAAACAGATAATTCAATCGGAAATTCACTCCCATCCTTCCTCATTGCTGACATTTCAAGTGTATTCCCTATTACGATACCTTTGCCAGTTTCCTTAAATTTTTCAAATCCCTTTAAAAATAATTGATAGTTATGTTTAGGTATTAAAACTGTATGAATTTTTTTCCCTAATATCTCTTTCTCTTTGTACCCAAAGATGTTCTCTGCTCCCCTATTCCAATAAGTTATCTGATCATTATCGTTGATTTGAATTATCGCGTCACTTGTAGATTGAATTAGTGTGTTAAAGTGTTCCTTGGATTTTTTTAATCTTTTAAGCATTTCTTTTTGCTTACTAATATCTCTAGCAATAAGAAGTGCTTTAGATTTTCCATCATAGTCTATAAATAACTTACCTCTTACTTCAAACCAGTGATATACCCCTTGTTTATCCCTTTCTCTTGTTTCATACAAACATTCCTCGCCTATCTCTGATTCGAACAAGTTTTTAAGAATGTTCACGCATCTTTCAGCATCATCGGGATGAGTTATTATAGTATGGCTTTTTCCAATTAGCTCTTTGAGTTTATAACCCATTTCTTTTTTAAATACATTTTCATTAATATATTCAAAATTCAAACTTGTGTTTATAATATAGACGAAATCGTTAAAACTTTCGGTAATAAGTTTATATTTATCTTTGGGTTCCGCAATTTGTTTAGTTATTTCTCCTATATCTCGTTTTAAACTCATATTATTTGTTTTGCTTATTTCTTTGTGTTCGGCTAAAGCGTTTTCTTCTAGTTTTCGTTTTGTTACGTCTCTACCAATGTTTAAAATAGCATATAGCGATCCATTTTGCTTAATAGGAATTCCATAAGTTTCGACGAAAACATAATTTCCTTTTTTACTTTTTAACTTGTATTTTCTCAAAGACTTTTGCTTTCCATAATCTCGAAACTCTTTAATGATTTGAGAAAGATTATGGAACTGCTCATTTTCGATTAAGTCTTTTAATGCAATATTTTTTATCTCACTCTTAGAATATCCTAGAGCATTCAAAACAACATCGTTTGCATCGAGAAAGTTTCCTCTTATATCATGAATGTAAATGAGATCTAAGGAATATTCAAACAAATCGGAAAATTTGGTTCTTATCTCCTTACACCTATCGTCAACATCGCACAAATGGATATCCCTCTAATTAGTCTCTTGCTTAGAGTTGATTTTGGATACGGAGGAATTTTTAGGAATTCTAAAATAAAATATCGTACCCTTACCAAACTCACTCTCAAACCAAATTTTTCCTCCATGCAGATTAACCAATCTCTTCGTAAGAGCCAAACCTAATCCAGTACCCGGTATGTCTCTAGTTATCTCGTTCTCAATTCTACCAAACTCTTTAAATATAGTATCGTAATCTTGTTCATTAATGCCGATTCCCGTATCATTTACCTGAAATTCCCACTCTTGTTCCTTTTCAATTCCTTTAAGTGATATCTCTCCTTTTTCGGTAAACTTGATGGCATTACTTACTAAGTTAAATATGATTTGTTTTAAGCGTACATGATCCACAATCATTTCATTTCCGCTTGAGATACATTCGAAATTAAACCTTAAACCTTTTTTTGAATAGAGGGGTAGAACAATAGTATTAATTTCTTTGAAAATTTCTCTAACATCAACTTTTTCAAGGTTTAATTCGAATTTTCCTGCCTCTATTTTCGATATATCTAATATTGAGTTAATTAGCGATAATAAATGAGTTCCAGCTGAAGTTATATCCTCGATAAAATCCTTTTGTTCATCGTTTAATTTTCCATAAGAATCATCAACTAAAAGTTGAGAGAAGCCAAGAATAGCATTTAATGGGGTTCTTAATTCGTGCGACATTGTAGCCAGGAATTTTGTTTTAAATTCTAAAGAAGTCATTAATTGATCTAAGAGCAATTGTCGTTTGAGTTCAAAATTTTTCCTTTCAGTTATATTTGAGATAAACGACTGGATTACTATGTTATTGCTAATTTTTAAAACAGCTGAGGTTATTTCTACATTAATTACTTCGTTGGTTTTTGATTTTGCAATAACTTCCACAGTGTTTGGAAAAAGTAAGTTGTAAATATCACTCTGATAGTGCCTTTTTAGTAGAAGTATGCTGCTATCATCAAATAATTCTTCTACTTTAAAATTCAATAATTCTTCGATTGGGTATCCAAAAAGTATTTCTGCTGCCTCATTTGCTCTCAAAACCTTTCCGCTTTGATGTAGTAAAAATATCGCAAGAGGAGCGTGTTCTATCAAAGCGTTCATTTCGTGAAGCGTTTGAGATAATTCTTTAACTCTTTGTTCTGAATGTTTAAACTGCGTGCAATCTTGCATTAAAATGTGAATTAAAACCTCCCCATTAAATCCTATTAGAGATAAGTATAAATTAAACCACAGTAATTGACCTCTTTTATTACGAATTTTAATTGTCAGCGGTTCGGAGATCTCATTTTTGAGTAAGCTATTACACTTTTTAATAAATAGTGGAATATCCTCTTTATTAATAGGTAATGAGTCCTGGAATTTCTGATTAATCATCTCCTCCTTTTTAAAACCGAGTGAACTTATAAAGCTTGAATTACAATCTAATATTATTCCATTACTGGTCATGATGATTATAGGATAAAGAGAATTCTCAAATAAATAGCGATAGTTAGTATCAGATTCCATCAACCATTTCTCAAACTGTTTGCTTTGAGAGATATCCCGTAATGTTAAAAGGTATGCAGGATCATTTTCCCATTGTGTTTCTTCAACCTGCATCTGGGCA
Source organism: Promethearchaeota archaeon (assembly GCA_019058515.1). Next base: position 7,139 of record JAHPYY010000097.1, on the reverse strand, counting down.
GTTAATACTTTTCCCCCCTCTTTTACAATATCAACTTTAGTAGTAACATTTTCTTTGGGTATTGAGTATTTAAATTGCTTTCCAAGCAATTGTTTCCTATCCAAGCCAAATAATCTTTCTGTTGCAGGATTTACAAAACGAATTGTTCCATTTTTTTCTACGATAAGGATACTGTCTGGATTCATTTTTTTGTTTTTTTTGCCCTCCCTGCATAATATGCTTATTTTAACTACTTCTAAATAGTTCTTTCCGTTTTATCTAAATTTTTTATGATGTTATTTTACAATTGAACCAAAATATCCGCTTTTAATGGCCTCAATTATATCGTTGCATGAATCTAACATCATTTCAATGTAAGATACCATGTTCGATTCTTTTATCTTTCCGTACTTCTTCTTCTCTTCTAAAATAAGTCCACAGAATCCCTGTATGGTATTAATTCCACTTCTTATTTGGAGATTTACCGACTCCAAAGGTAGTATTTCGTCCTTTTTCATATATATAGCGCTAATTTTATCAAAAAAGGTTTTAAAAGAATTTACATCATCTTGCAATATTTTTTCTCTCCCAATTTCGTGAAACATCATCTCAATTCGCTTAAAATGGATTATTGGAATTAAAGGATGTACGACATCCCGTAGCAATATTAAAGAGTATAATTGTTTTCCCCCGCGCGCTGTTTTGTCTTCAATTTCGATTTTGCAAACTTGAGAATAAAAGCGATTAAAATCTAAAATCACGTACTTATTTTTAGTGTTTAGAGCGTCTCTTAGTAGGTTTCTAACAAAACTTTCGTCGTTAAGATCAACAGAAGATGCTAATGCTCTTGGTCCTAATATATGATCGTACTTCCCAACAATTAATATAAAAGGATACTGATCTAGATCCTTTTTAAATAATAAATATGACTCCAACATGAGACTATTGATATTTAGTTAGTTAGCGTTCTTATATCAAAAAATCGTTAACCCTTTACAGAAAAGTAAAATTCTATGTATATATATGTTTGCTTTTAAAGTAATTTGCTTAAAATACGTGAAGTTCCCATGATTTTCGGACTAATTATCCTTTTGAAAAGTGCTACTAAAATAGAAATTAGACTCTTAAATCTTAATAATTAAATTTTGAATCTCTACCCCTATTTTACATTTTCATGTGCAACGAATAACTTCAAATTAACTTTTAGTCAAATAATATGACTAATAGGGCAATAAACCTAAACTCTTAATGTATAACACTTCTTAGTTGAACTATAGCTATCTAATTTTAAAGAGTCTAATCGCGTTTACTTACGATTCCTTTTCTAACGAAGATATCCTTTAACTCAGAAATAATTTCTCTTCTAAGGTTTACAGGATTGGGTGGAACTTTTGTTGTTTGAGGAGGTGGAGGAGGATGTAAATGGGGGGATTTAAGTGGCGTCATATTGGGGTTCTTCGCATTAGTTGAGTCTGGAACATTTAAATCTATACTTGATTTTATAACGGGAGGTAAATTAGATGGAGATGTGAGGCTTTCTTTAGTGGAACTAATGTGATTATCGCTTATCTTTTCCATTTCTTCAATAGAAAGCAAGTGTTCCTTAGTTTGAGGTGAGATTTTCAAGCGTTTGGGAGGACCCGTCAATTTCTTGGCGGATTTCTTTTTTCTCTGCTGTGTTTTTTTTTTCTTTTTTTTCTCGTTTTTTCCATCAATTTCTCTAATTTTTGACTTTTGAGCATTCTCATTAGCTTTAGAAATGTATTCTAATGGGACCTTCTCGAACGGGACCGATATCAATGATTTTGATAATTCATGAGGTATTATTTGGTACAATGTCCTCTTTATCTCAGAGAATTCCGAAGCAATCTTATCTAGTATCCGAAAATTTAAATCTAATATATTTTGTAGTTTTGATTCGATTTCTGAACTCATACCAACCCCTCCATCATCAGTTGATACTATCTTCTTTTCTGGTTCTCTAGCAATAAAAATATCTTTTATGCTCCTGACAATTTCTGGCTCATTTGCATATAAACTGTAGAGGCTAGTTGGTATAATCTCAAAATTCCAGTTCTTATCTAATGCAATAAAGATTTCTGTAACTTTTTCAGTTATATATTCTAATTTAATTTGAAAATCTGGGTCATCAACCACATCTGAGTCAACTTTATTCATTAAAATTATAAAAAATGGAGATTCTTTCAAGTAACCTAATATATCTATGATGTCACTTAAGTAATTTGTTGCTTGCTCGTACCTCACATCATCTTGAGCGTCAATCACGAAAATAAGGATATCTATGTGAACAAAGTACTTTTCCGGTTCTTGAAGGTATTCTTCAATGTTAGATTTTTGACCTCCAAGATCCCAAATTACTACTTTCAACCAATCTGATTGATATTCTTCAGTATTACAACCAATGGTGGGCTCTAGGTTAACCATATCTAAGTAATTATAATTATTGAATAACCTATTAATGAGCGAAGTTTTCCCCGCGAAATCAAGACCCGCAACGACCAATTTTGTTTGAACTTTCTTTAAATACTCCGATCGTTTCGTCCATGCGTTAGAAATAAGCGTTGCAGCTATAATAGCGTTTTGAATGATGTATGGCTCGAACCCTTTCTTTTTTGATAATTTTTCGCTATCTTCATACGGTAAGTTAATTATATCTCTTATCGCGTTTATCTTTAGATTATTTAACTCCCTTACGATTTTGTCGTTAAAATTCCTCAATTTTTCAATTGGTAAGTCTAAGATGGAACTTATACTTGCAGGATAATATTCTAACTGAAGAAATCTGTCACAGAAGTATTTAATTATGGATTTTGCAGATTCGGACATATTTTGTTGAATTTTAGTTTATTTAGTTCAAACCTATTATGCTACAAATTATATTTAAATCTATTGATGTTGCAATTTTTTAAATTCAAATTCGAATTTGGAGATCCCTCGATAGATACGGCGTGTTTCAACTTTCTAATTGATTTATTCAAATTCATTAATAATGGATTTCGAAAAAACTAACGAATTATTGGGGCTAGAATTTTTTGAGTAAAAGACAAATATCTAAAAATTTAAATTATTTTGGTTATATAATTTTTGAAGACAAGAGTAGAAAATAGTACATTATTATTTCTAGTGAAATTTTCGTTCAGGTTTTTAAAAATATGAAAAAAATAGTATTGATTGGTCGAGCAGGAGTGGGAAAAACTACTATTAAACGAGTTATATTCGATGGTACCGATCCTTTATCGTTAATCCTTCATCCTCTTGCTCCTACGAGAGGTATTCATACTTTTATCTATAAATGGATTGATCTCAATTTAAACCTATTTGATACATCGGGACAAGAATTACCGTTCTTATTGGAAGATAAGACTGAGTTACTATTCATATTTGAAAAATCAGACGCACTGATTTATGTGGTGGACTATTCCTCGTGGGTTAGTAATTATCAAGAGATTATCGACGAAATTATCGCAATTTACAATTTATTAATAAACATAGAAATAAAATCACGACTAATATTATTTCTCCATAAGATTGATTTAATTAGTCAAAAAATAAAAGAAAAGAACCGCATATTAATTAACAATTTGAATGTATTGGGAGAACTCCCAGAGGAATTTCCTGTTTTTTTTACCAGTCTTCACCCCGAATTTATATTTACCACTTATAATGCGTTTAACGAGATTTTAAGCAATTTATCCTCTGAAACATCCAATTTGAAGAAGATTCTTGACAAAAGACTTGATAACTATTCAACGACCATGTGTCTTATAGTAAGTCAAAATGATAGCGTAATAGTACAGTCAACAACTACAGATTTTGATATGAGAGTGGTTTTTAATATACATAAAAAGCTTTATGAAGTATTAAAATACTCCCCAGACCTTTTTAAAAAGTACAAACAAATAGTACCTATAGATGTTGGACCTAGAATCTTTAGCGTAACTTTCGAAACATTAGGAAATTTAAATATAAATCTAAAAGATTTAATTTGTATAAGCGAAGTAGGTCAAAAAGAAAAATTAGAAAGATTGAACTCTGAAATCATTGCAGAATTTGAAAATTACTACAATTCGAATAAATAATGTTATCAATTTTATACAATTCAGCTTCTTGGAGATGTAAAATAAATTGTTAAGACAAGCATTTATATCTATGGGTAGCGAAGTAATTTATTCCCGAAATTATGGAAACTCGATAGATAAGACATTTTTTTTCAATAGTTTTACCTGAACTTGAACGCAGTTTACTGATAGAGGGTAAAGACGACGTTATATCGTATACTTACTTTAAATATAAAAGTACATCTATTCCCGATGTGGATAATGGACTATTATTTACTTTAATTACGGCATTATCTGACGATAGAAATAGGATAAAAGCCCAATTATTTAAGCTTAAATTAGAATTTTTTAGATCTATTTGGCGAGACGATAAAAAATTCTGTTAATGCTTCTTTCTTCGAAATTCTTGATCCCTTAATCGATGGGATTCACAGAAATCTTAAACCTAAGATTTCGATCGTAGGATTTTCTGGCGTTGGCAAAACAACAATAACCAAATTAATAAAGGCAGAAGACATTCCCGCTGAACATATTCCAACGATCACAGGTGATATAGCAACGATTAAAATAGGTAAACTTGAATTTAATTTATGGGATTTTGCTGGTCAAGAAGAATTTAGTTTTCTCTGGAACAAGTTTATAAAGGAAAGCGATGCAGTTCTATTGATTTCTGATTCTACTACTGAAAATATGGAAAAGAGTAAATTTCTCCTAGAGCCTATAAAAGAGGAAGCATCATATTCCTACGCCGCTGTCATTGGATACAAATAGGATTTGCCCAATGCGTTACCAATAGAGGAGATTGAAAGAATTATGGGATTAAAAACCTACTCAATGAGTACAGTAGATCCAAAAAATCGTGAAAAAATGATACAAATAATTGCAGATATTTTGGAGATGAGTACTGAGCTCTCTCCTTTATTAAAATCCCTATTTGAGCGCGATGAACCGATAGAGAACGCTCAGAGGGCACTATAAAACGGGATTTTGGATCTAGTACCAGAATACTTCGAGAAAATAGCAGATTTATGCATAATACTAGGTGATGATGCCCTTGGAAAGGAATTTTACGAATAAGCGGTTCAGATTAAATTGTTTCTGTCATGAAATTAATTTTTTTATTAAAATCTTAAATTCCTTAACATCTAAGGGTTTTGTTAAAACGAAATCAAAACCCGCTTTTTCGAATACTCTTTTTCTTTGAGTATCATCTTCAAGCGGAGACGATGAAACAGCAATAATCTTGATATCGCTAAACTTCTTGTTTTTCCTTAGCTTTCTGCAGATTTCTAATCCATTAATTCTTGGAAGATCGTAATCCAGGATTATTAAATCCGGGGAGCCAGATTCAATTAGATTTAGCCCTCTTAACCCATCAGTTTCTGTAAAAATCTCAACATCAGCTATTTTATTAAAGACGGCTTCGAAAAGTTTTAGATTTTGAGGAAAATCTTCAACAATATAAACTTTTTTAGGCATTTCAGAGATTGTAGTTATAATTCTTATTAAATTTTTTGCTGTGTATAGTTATTACTGATTATGGGTATATAACGATCATTACCTAATTGATGTTTGTAATGGCTTAAATTTAACACCTTCAAATTAATCCCGATAAAGCCATCATCTTTCGGGCAATTAAACTGAAAACGGATTCTATGTTTTCTCCAGCTTTAGAGGAACATTCAATGAAATCAAACAAATTGTGTTTTGTTTCGTGCTCTTCATTGCAAATTCTACAGTGTTATTTTCTTAGTATGAAATCAATGTGATTACCCATAAATCACTATTAGGGTTCATTTTTATAAAATTTTTTATAATCTATACTTTAAAATCATCATAATTCTAATTCTTTGTTTGCGAAATTCTGCAAAACATCAATATATAACGCATTAATCTACAAAAAATATCGACTTGGATCTAATAGTTGTTATATTCTAATAGGAAATAATATGACGATAATAATTGATTGTATCAAAAATGATAAATACTTTGAATTTATGACTTAATTTATGGATTATTATTTTTTAGTAGCTATGGGTATTATTTGGGAGAGCATTGTCATTGTTATTGCTCTTATTATGGTTTGCCTTAGTTGTGTACATTATATCCAAAAACGCAATAACTTATCGCTCTTGTTATTTTTTATTTTTCTGAATTACATGCTATCTATTATTTTTTCATGGATTTCTAAGTTGATAACATTCTTTTTTAGAATACCATATTTAAACGTAGCTACCACACCTGACCCAAGAACTTTAGATTCTTGGATATTACTTAGGATATCCTACTATAGGATTTCATTTTGCTTTATTGTAGTAGCAATTCTATTATCGTTTTTTTTTAGGGAAAAGATTTTTAGTGTCGAAAGGAAGCGTAACCTGGAAGTTCTAATTGTTATAATTGGTTTATTTGAATTAGTTTTTGCGTTGTTTATTTTTGAAAAAGAATTTGTATTATTAGATGTCATTTTATTTTTTATAGTTTTTATTTATATGTTGATTGTATATATCCCCTTTTTTGTTCAATCGTTTAGAGCATATAAGCTAACGGAAAATGCTTCGTTCCGAAAAGCGTTTCTGTCTCTCATGTTGATGTCTATTAGTTATACTTCAGTTTTGCTTTTAATTTTTGTTGATCGTGTTTTCATATATTTTGGAAATAGTGGATACACACTGTTTTACTTCGCTAGCTGGTTTTTTGTTATTCTTGGAATTATTTTCTCTTATTTTGGGTATCTTAACTTACACATTCCATAAAACAGTCTTGAAATTATTTACATTTAAATAATTCAGACACATTAATTATTTATGTGAAAAATTTTACCAAATTACCTAGATTATACATTTTGATTCGAAATATTGAAGGATATTGTAAATAGCTTAGAAATTAATCTATTACTTGAATTCTCTCCCGAGTTTATCTTTATTCACGATAAGGATGGGAAAATAATATTTCTAAACGAGAATTTATTAAATGCTCTTAATTATAAGCGAAAATCAGAATTAAAAAATAAAGGTATTAATCAAATCATTCACATCCCAAGTGAACAAGGTGGTAAATGGAATATAGAACGATTTATTT
>JAHPYY010000096.1 GCA_019058515.1 Promethearchaeota archaeon | reverse complement strand
GAGTGGGCCTATTATTTCTGGAAATCCGGCCAGGACCCGCAGGTCCAGGTGATTCAAATCCAGCACGCGCTCTCGCGGTTGAACGTTTTTTACAGGTCCGATAGTTATAAGCCCAATGGTTTTTATATTAATCAATGCCGAAAATAGGAAGAAAAGCTGAGCAAGTCCAAATACGATCGATATATAGGACATGAATGATAAGAAGCTACCGATGATTGAGATAATGAAATCAAACAGGATGATAAACCCGATTGCTTTCATTTTACGCCCGAATTCGGCAAATTCCTGGTTTACATTAGCTGTTGCCATTTTACATACACCAGATTTGTGTTTGTAAACTATATTTATGTTAGTAAGTATAAAATCTTTTTCCTACAGTTTCATAGGTAAATGTTAATTTACTGTTTGGAAACGGGACTACCACACTTACCGCAAAATTTTCGGTAACCCACAATTAGTTCTCCACAATGTGGACAGTAATCCTCTTCGGTCGTTCTTCCTAATAGCGCTTCTTCTTTTGATTCTGTATCCATGACTTTAGTATGGATTTTTGGAGTTCCAACTTTTTGTTGAGCATATCGTAATCCTTTCAGTTTTCCTAGTTTGAGATATCCTAGCGCTCGAAATACAAATGTTAAACAGATAGTAAGTATTAAAAACCACAAAAATAAGCTTAAGACGGCAAGCTTTTGAGCAAAAGCTCCTTTTTTTACACCATCTGATAACTCTTTTGGAAATTCATTTTGATTCTCTTCAAAATACTCTCTTAAGCAGCTCCAGCCTTTCATTTCGAGAACTATATCTATAAACATAAAAAAGAATCCCACACCAGCCAATAAGGCTGAAAATGCAAAACTCCCTTGACCACCAAGTATATTCCCGTATCCTATGATGAATAAAAAAAATCCAATTGCGGACAGAATGTATCCAGTTATGTATTTCGAGCGAAATGATAATAACAATTTAGATTCTATAGCTTGTCCTATTTGTTTAATGTGCTTTAACGCTAGGAAGATTAGTATAAAGCTTAGAAATATTAACCCAAGTAATGCAAAAAAAAGTATTGGAAAAATAAAGAAAGTTAAACTCAACAGGATATTGATTAGTGATATTACACCAAGGGTCTTCATCTTTGAGCCAAAGTTGGCAAATTTTTCGTAAACATTAATATCAGACATGATTGTCAATTGTGAAAAATCAAGCATACAATTGGTTATAATGTATACCAAATTCCAACTATAAATAATTACCTAATTTGCGAGATGTTTAAAGACTTAAGGAAGCAAAAATGTAAGGAATAAGCTTTATTAAAAGAAAACCTCTAGCTATCCAACATAAAGACTTTATAATATAAATAAATAATTTGAAAAAGTGATCTTAGAGAATGGTCGAATCTACTTCGTCTATGATATTTTCCCTTTTCAAAATTTCGTAAGTTAAAGTTTCAAATATTTTTTGGTTATTTTCCCCGCTTTTACTGGAGGTTTCGAAGAAAAAATCGAGATTATGTTCATTCATGAAAGCATTAACTCCTTCGTAGTTAATAGTCCGTTTTTCCTCCCCAAGATCGCATTTTCCCCCTACTAAAACAATAGGAGGATTTCCTACATTTCTCACAATATTTAGCCATTCGGGTAAGTTTTGAAAACTTTTATAACGAGTGATGTCATAGCATAATAAACAGCCCTTTGCTCCACGAGCGTAATTTGGTAAGAAAAATCTGAATCTCTTTTCGCCTGCAAAATCCCAAATTTGAAGTTTAATTTCCTTATCGTTTATATTTAAGTTGTATGCAGCTAGATCAGTACCAATGGTGATTTTTTGTGCAATAAATCTTCCCGTAATTAAGCGTTGAATCATAGTTGATTTACCCACACCTCCGTCTCCTACGACTATTACCTTAAAAAGAAACTTTCTTGTGCTCATTTACCCGGACTGTTTTAATTTTGTATAATAGGGAATTATATTGAAGCCTAATGAAAATATCGAAATTAATACCTATTATATAATTAATGATTGTAATAAATGTATTTTTTTTATAAATTTTCTTCGTAGAAATTGCTCAAACGGTTTATGTTGTCAACCAATTTCGTTTGAATCTCTTTTGGTATTTCGTTGATACACTCGGTAATTTTTTGTTTTGAGACTTCTCGAACTTTTTTTTTAAGGTTAACCAAAGATGTAATAGCAGCTAATGGAATCACAATCGCAGCAATTATGGAAGAATATGGCAATGATATTGGAGGAGAACTCTCAAATCCTGTTCCGGCTAATATAATTGTAATCCCTGGGACGATATTAATAAATGTAAAAATTGAAAGTAAGACATTAATAATATTTATGACCACATAGAGCAGACTATTTATAAGGTATATCTTTCTAATCTTATTTAGCTTTAAAATACTCAGCAACAAATCAAGCTGCCCTATTACCGTTTTGTGGTTATCTTGAGGAATGTAGTCAATTTCAATACCTTCAAAAATATCGTTAAAATTATAATGTTTCCAAATTTCAGCAAATATCCAATAAAAAGGGAAGGAAAAAACAAACATGAATATAATTACAAAAAAAAACGAATGGTTTAATATTAATTGGGGAAATACAAAAGAATCCAGGCTTATCCAATAAGTAAAAATGATTGTAATAATTGTTACATAAGAAAATTTAGTTCCAATCGTTTTAAGGAGCTTTTTGTGAAAAACGGGATAGAAATTTTTGGAATAATCTTGATGTAATTTATTAGTCCCTAATCTTATTGTAAACGCAAAGCCAAAAGTGATAAATGGAAAAATTAGTAGGAGAATTGTTCCTAAACTAAGAGACAATAATAACAAAATGCTTACTGTAAAAAAAAGAACGTCCAAAGATAAATTTTTAGGCAAAACTCTAACTCTCTTTTCCGACATAAGTTATAATCAAGAATCTTTTTTATTTAATATATTATGTCAACTATTTGAAATTTATTAATGCTTCAAATATAAAGTAATTCTCTTTTTCAATCTATATTTCGTGCGGGAATTTAATGGTATTGCTTTCTAAAGTCTAAAACTTTAAATTGGTCTCAAAATTTTATATTTCATTATATTATACCATCTAAAAGCGTAGAATTTATGGAGAAGAGCGAACCAAAAAAAACTCCTCTTTACAACGCTCACCTAGAGCTAGGAGCAAGAATGGTGGAATTTTCTGGTTTCCTAATGCCAGTGCAATATGATAGCATTATTAAAGAACACGAAGGAGTAAGAACGAACGCTGGTGTGTTTGACATTTCCCACATGGGAGAATTTATGCTAGAAGGTAAGGATGTGTTTGATTTACTTCAAACCTTAATGGTAAACAACTTAAACCTATTGGAAGTCTCAAAGGGGCAGTATTCGGTAATGTGCTATGAGAACGGAACCGTAATCGATGACATGGTATATTACGAAGAAGCTCCCGATCGTTTTCGTATGATCGTAAACGCTGGAAATATTGAAAAAGACTTTAATTGGATAAAAGAACATATTGGGCAGAAGGATGTTATTCTTGCAAATCTTTCGGATGTCAGAGCGCGCATCGCCTTCCAAGGTCCTAGAGCGGACGAATTGCTCCAGGAGATAATTGATGTTGATTTATCGCAAATTAACCGATTTTATTTTAAATTTGGATATATTAAGTCAATACCCGTATTTATAGCTCGTACTGGGTACACTGGAGAAAGGGGATTTGAGATCTCTTTCGATAATACGCACGCGATGGATGTTTGGAAATCTCTTTTGGATACAGGAGCTAAACCTGTGGGACTAGGAGCTAGAGATTCTCTAAGGTTAGAGGCGTGTTATTCCTTGTATGGTCACGAAATTAGCGATTCGATTACTCCAATTGAAGCGGGATTATTTTGGTTGGTGAAACCCAAAGAAGGCGTCGATTATTTTGGCAAAAAAATACTTCTTAAGCAAAAGAAGGAAGGTACTGAGCGCATACTCGTTGGTTTGAATTTAATTGATAGAGGAATAATCAGAGAAAATTACAAGCTTTTCAAAAACGGTAAAGAAATCGGATATGTGACCTCAGGTGGATTCTCTCCTACACTCAACAAGACTATTGGTTTGGCTTTAGTAAACAACAAATTTAAAGAAATTGGTACCGAATTAGATATTGAAATTAGGAATAAAATGCTACATGCTAAGGTGGTAGAGATTCCCTTCTACCGCAATGTATGAAAAAATTAAGGAAAACAAGTGGTAAATATGGATTTTAAAATTCCAGATGATTTGTATTATACTAAAACTCACGAATGGATAAAAATTGATAAAGAAATTGGAAAAGTTGGATTAACTGATTTCGCGCAACATCAATTGGGTGATATTGTGTTCATAGATCTTCCTGAAGTCGGCCATATTTTCGAGTATGGAAGTGTTGCTGGAGAAATTGAGTCAGTAAAGGCCGTTGGCGAAATTATAATGCCAGTTTCTGGTGAAATTATTGAGGTTAATACTCAAATTTCTGATGAGCCAGGAATCGTAAATAAATCGCCATATGATGAAGGTTGGGTATTTAAGATCTCAATGACTCACCCAACCGAAGTTAACGATTTAATGTCTGCAGAGGCTTATCTCAAGCTAGTTGAAGAAGAAAATCACTAATTTTTTTCTTATTTTATGCTTATATGCTTTTTAAACCTTACTGGAGGTAAACAATTTGGACTTTATACCTCATGATGAGAAAGTAATTGAAGATATGTTAAAAGCAATAGATCTACCTTCTTTAGAACATTTATTTCGAGACATACCCTCAAATTTAAGAATTAATCATCTTAAATTATCACCTGGAATGGGAGAACCAGATGTATTGCAACACATTACGAAACTTGCTAGCAAGAATAAAGTATACAAGCAAGCGTTCTTAGGTGCAGGATGCTATTACCATTACATTCCCTCTCTTGTAGATTTTGTAATCAGCAGATCTGAATTCTACACATCCTACACGCCTTATCAAGCAGAGGCAAGTCAAGGATTTCTTCAAGCAATTTACGAATATCAGACTGCTATAACTCGGTTGACGGGTATGGATGTGGCAAATGCTAGCATGTACGACGGATCTACTGCATTAGGAGAAGCTTTAATTATGACAAATGTTATTACTCGTAAAAACAAAGTGTTATTGTTAAGGGGAATTCATCCAGAATACATTAATGTAGTTAAAACTTATTGTTGGGGTCATGATTTAGATGTTGAAGTAATCGATGATTCTCAAATTGAAGAGAAAATAGATGGTGACATCGGATCTATTGCGTTTCAAAATCCTGATTTTTTTGGTAATATTAATGATATTGAAAACCTTGTTAAAAGAATCCGGAAGGTAAATCCACAGTGCTTGATTATTCAGGTAACAACGGATCCAACGTGTTTGGGTATTTTAAGACCTCCCGGATCTTTCGATATCGATATTTTTGTAGCAGAAGGTCAACCTTTAGGTATCAGTCCCTCTTTTGGGGGTCCAAGCTTAGGAATATTTGCTTGTAAACAGAAGTACTTGAGAAAAATGCCTGGTAGACTCGTAGGGAAAACCACAGAGATTAAAGGTGAGAAAGAGGGGTTTGTGTTAACATTACAAGCACGCGAACAACATATCCGTAGAGAAAAAGCCATCTCAAATATATGTACTAATCAAGCTCTTTGCATGCTTGCTGCTTTAGTCTATTTAGCATCATTAGGAAATCATGGATTACGGGAAATTGCTGTACAAAATGTAAAAAAGGCTAATTTATTAAAAGAAAATCTTTCAAAAATCGAAGGATGTGAAATTCTAAACACTGGCTCTATCTACAACGAATTTCTTTTCAAGTGTCAAAATTCAAACTCACTCAAAATCGAATTAGAAAAAGCAGGATACCTTCCACCCCTAGATATTTCTACTTATTTTCCTGAACTTCCTAATACTTTATTAGTATGTGTTACTGAAGTGAATGCGCGTGAATCTATCGAAGATTTCTTAAATATCGCAAAAAAAGTTTCAACAAGCAATAGAGGTTAATCTAATGACAAATGCGAGTTTGCTTTTTGAAAAAGGAATTCAAAGCTCCACCAATAACTTTATCCCCAGGTTAGATATTGACGGTTCCAATTTAGACGCTCTTTTACCAAAAAGCCTTCAAAGAAAAGATTCATTTTTGCCACAGATACCAGAAGTGGAAATAGTTAGGCATTTTATGGGACTCAGCTATAAAAATTATGGCGTTGATACAGGTATTTATCCATTAGGCTCTTGTACTATGAAATATAACCCCAAAATAAATGAAATCACAGCTAGATTAGCTGGATTTTCACAAATCCATCCCTTACAGGAGAACAATCAAGGTGCGTTAGAGTTAATGGAGGACTTGTCTAAGATTCTCTGTGAAATAACAGGAATGTACGCATTCACTTTACAACCTGCAGCAGGGGCTCATGGGGAATTGATAGGAATGTTCGTGATGAAAAAGTACTTTCAAACCCTAAATCAGCAGAAAAATAAGATAATAGTGCCAGACTCATCTCACGGAACAAACCCAGCATCTGCGAAAATGGCGGGATTCTCAATAATTGAACTACAATCAAACGAACACGGTGAAATTCCCTTGGATCAACTTGAATTTGCGATGGAAGAAGGTGATGTAGCAGGTATAATGTTAACAAATCCTAATACATTAGGATTGTTCGATAGACAAATCGAAAAGATCACGAATATCGTTCATAAATATGGGGGTTTATGCTATTACGATGGTGCAAATTTAAATCCGATGCTTGGAATCTGTAGACCAAAGGATATGGGTTTCGACATTATCCACCTAAATTTACACAAAACCTTTTCAACCCCTCACGGTGGAGGAGGTCCAGGAGCAGGTCCTGTTGGTGTGATTGAAAAATTAGCTAAGTTTTTACCTGAACCTTGTATAATTTCTACAAATGAGGGATTAGTGTGCAGTGTAACACCTGATACTTCAATAGGAAGAATAAGAGCGTTTTGGGGGAATTTTGGTGTGTTAATTCGTGCATATACCTATGTTTTAGCTTTAGGCGCGGAAGGATTAAAAAGAGTAGCTCAAATTTCAGTTTTGAATGCAAACTATTTGAGAGTAAAATTAAAAAAATTGTTTCACTTACCTTACGACCGCATTTGCCAACATGAATTTGTGCTTTCAGATAAAGGTTTACCAAATGGGATTACCACAGAAGATATCGCAAAACGAATACTAGACTATGGGATGTACGCACCTACTATTTATTTCCCTTTGATAGTTCCTGGCGCAATGATGATTGAACCAACTGAAACAGAATCGAAAGGGTCATTAGATTCGTTTTATAACGCTTTAAAATTAATCAGAGAAGAAATAGATAACTACCCACAATTACTTAAAAATGCACCTCAAAGCACTACAGTAAAGCGTTTAGACGCTGTATTAGCAGCTAGAAAACCAGTACTGCACGATTAGTGTCGGTTCGTTTTAAAATATGTTAGCTTTAATAACTAAACTTATATACTCTTTTTTAATATAAACACTAGCTACATAACTTTATTAAAAATATTTTAAGGTGCAAGTCATCAATTATCAAACTTTTTTTCCTTATCAAAAATTTAGAGAAAATCAAGAAGACATCATAAAACAAATAGAACATAGTATAAAAGCCAAAAAAAACATTTTACTAGTGGCTCCAAACGGTACAGGAAAAACTATCATTGCTTTAAGCGCACTCTTGCCTATTGCTATTAAAGAAGATTTGAAAATTATCTACATGTGCCGAACGCATTCCCAAAACGCAAGAGTCATCAAAGAATTAAGAAGCGTGTCAAGCTATCTCGATAAAAATGGATCAAATTATTCTTTGAGCGGTCTGTCAATTCGAGGTAGAAACGAAATGTGTTTAAACAAAACGCTATTAAGCTTAAAATTAAATTACAAGGGATCCATGTCGGTTTGTGCTGATCTTCGCAAAAATAAACGATGCGGACATTTTCTTAACCTTCTGAAAAAAAGAGACAATTTAGAAAGTCCGATACTAATTGCTCCAGAAGTTTTTGATAAACCATTTGAAGCAGAGGAATTAATAAAAGTGTGTCGTGATAAAAATCTCTGTCCGTATTTCTTAAGTAAGTTTCTCCTAAATCATGTTAGGGTAGTTATTTGTAATTATCAATGGATCTTTCACCCCCATATTAGGAAAGGTTTTCTTAAATTTATTGGAAAAGAACTTGAAAAATGTATATTGGTAATTGACGAATGTCACAACATTATTGATGTGGCAACAGATATTAACTCTCAAAGACTGACTCCTTATATTTTAAGATTATCTCTACGAGATTTACAGTTTTATAGAGCACCCGTCGATCTTCAAAATTTTCTGAGCGTCCTTATTACTCTTTTAGATTCAAAAAAGGAAGAAGTCAAACAAGACGAAGTCCCTTTAGATCCAGAAAGTTTCCTGAAGGATGTAATGAACAGACTAGATAATATTGATTTGAATACATTTCAAAACTTAATAACTGATTTAGAAGGATTTGCGTTTTCGATATTAGAAGAAAAGATAGTCGAGGGAAGGCTTTCAAGAGATTTCTTAGGGAGTGTAGCAGAATTTTGGTTAAAATGGTTGGAAGTATACTTAAAAGATAACTACTTCTTCTGCTATAAAATAAATCACACTAACGGTAAAAGCAATATTGCTTTGGAAATAGTTGCACTTGATCCCAGAGAGATAAGCACCCCCGTTCTAAATCGATGTTACTCAAGTCTTAACCTTTCTGGTACCGTTAATCCATATGTATTTAACAACCTTATGGGTCTACAAGAGGTACACAAATCGTATAAAGGAATAATTGCGGGCTCTCCTTTCGACAAGAAAAATATTAAAGCACTAATCGTCAATGGTGTAAGTACTAAACTCAACAGAAGAAGTGGAGATCTTTATCACAAAATGATTGAAAAAATTGCTGAGGTAATTACTAGCACTCCAGCTAATGTTGGGGTTTTTTGTGCGTCATATAAAATATTAAGAGGATTAGTAAAGCATAACATAGAATCAATAGTCAAAAAAAGCAATAAAAAACTATTTGCGGAAGAATCTGGTTCTACAGCTTCGGAAAATGCTTTATTAATAGAAAATTTTAAATCAATGGCGAACGACTTAGGAGGCGGCGGCGTTTTACTAGGCGTATGCGGTGGAAGGAATTCCGAGGGAGAAGATTATCCTGGTGATTTAATGAATTCTGTAGTGATTGCTGGTTTTCCTTACCACTTGCCTACTCCACGTGTAAACGCTAAAATTGCATATTACGATCAAGTGTTTCAACATCAAGGTTGGAATTTTGCATATTTATACCCTGCCGTTCAAAGAGCTAATCAAGCCGCAGGTAGGCCGATTAGGAAAATAGACGATAAAGGGGCTATAATTTACTTAGATTCGAGGTTCCTAGATAAATCGAACTGGATATCTGACTGGATACAGGAAGTTATGGAGTATGTGCCAGATGCGCCAGACGCGATTAAAAATGCACTCCTCCCATTTTGGCAAGCGTAATGTTAGAGCTTTTTAAAAGTAAATACTTTATTGCTCTCTTGCTTGAATTCAAATAATTCAGAAGAAGTAACTACTTTGATTATCTCCTCTTTTGTCATATGATGGTCATCTAGTAAAAGAATCCCATTAAGTTTTAAAACGCGATTAAATTCTTTTAGAACGCACTCTTTATTGTCAATTCCGTGGAAGGCATCAAAACAAAATACGACATTTACACTCTCACTGCCTATCTTTATATTACAGTTGGTAATAATCGGAATGATGTTTGATAGTCCCTTTTTCTGAGCTTTTTTCTTTACTGATAAAGCAGATAATGGATGGATGTCCGCTGCGTATATAATGCCGTTCGCTCCAACAATCTCAGCAGCTTTTATAGTGTGACTTCCTGGACCACAACCATAATCTAACACCTTATAACCTGGTTTTAGGTTGCCGTGTTTTACTTTTTCGATTGGATTTTTAAGGAGGTCTCTAATTTTGAATAAAAATGACATAGATCTGAAATGAGAGTTTCTCATTGGTTCTTTAGCCATCCGATTTATCACATCTCAAGCTCAAAATTCGTTTTATAGATAAAGATAGATATAATTAGATATTAAAATATTCAAGAACCCAATAATTAATATTTCATAATCAATTCAATAAGAACTATATAATTAAAGGAGAAACTTAAAAGGATCATGAGTAATGATGTAGTTGTAATTGAAGAAAACGAGGATAAAACGATTATTACTATCCGTATGAATCGTTTAGAAAAAAAGAACGCCATCAATTACGATATGTTAGTTGGCTTAAGGGACGCATTTGATAAGGTCGAAAGAACAGGAGCAAGAGCAGTAATCATCACTGGTGGAGAGAATTTTTTCAGTTCTGGCATAGATCTAAACTTTCTAACTGGTAAAGAAAGAGATCCAGAAGGAAAAGTTCCCGATCTTAAAATCCCCCGAAACTTTAGATATTTCGCAAATACTTACATACAACCCACCTTATTAAAACTTGAAAAGATGGAAAAACCGGTAATTGCTAAAATCAACGGATTCTGCTTCGGGTTGGCGTTTGAATTGGCATTGGCCTGCGACTTTAGGTTTTGCGTGGATGATGCGATATTTAGCATGTTAGAAACAAAAATCGGCATGAATCCCGATGTAGGCGGATCCATAAGACTCACTCGCATTGTTGGTATTCCCAACGCAAAAGATATTGCAATGACCGGAAGAAGATTCGATGGAACTGAAGCTTATCGTCTAGGGGTGGTGAATGGCACTGTAAAAAGCCGCGAAGAAATGGATCAACAGATTAAAAAATATACTGACGAACTAATCGACGCGGCTCCATTGGCAGTAGGTCTTACAAAGAAACTAATCGATGATTGCTACGGAAAGGAATTAGAATTCGGGATGGAGCTGGAAACCCTTATTAGTTCGCAATTATTACAAACTAAGGATGTAACGGCAGGCGCTCTCGCTAGATTGCAAAAACAAAAGCCAAAGTGGCGTTGGAAATAGTCCTTAATTTTTTCTTTCTTTTTTTGCTGTTTGCTTAAAGTTGACGAATATAATTATTGCCGCTAATATTGGAAAGATAATTAGTAGATATATGGCAGAAAAATAATCAAAATACGAGAGAAGTCCGCTGAAAAGTAGTATTCCAAAAAAGCTTCCTGCAAAATTGCCCGTATTTAAAAATCCGTTATATTTACCCTTGTTTTCTGTTGTACTGTTATGTGCTACATGTATTTGTGAGGGAGTAAAAAACATCGCAAAGGAAAGCGATATTATTACTTGGTAAAAAAGAAAACCAAGAAAATCTGTTGAAATAGTATAACCTAAGAGGGCTAATGAACTAAGTAGGTATCCAATTGTGATAACAATTTTGAAGTGCTTAGGTTTCAAGAATTTTCCCATCGCAAGCATGAGAAAGAATTGAATAAGGAAATTAATTCCGATTAAAAACCCTATCTCAACGCTGTTAGTGATATAAAAACCCATTATTACCGCTATTACCGCATAAACAGGGCGAACTCCAAAATTCCTTAAGAATATACCATAAAAAACGGAACTAGATACATGATCTTCTTTTTTCTGTATCGAAACATTAGTATTTAAAACCTCAGTATTGAGTTTCTCGTAAAAATCTATAATAAGAGGTCTGTTTTCCCTTAGAAATAGAGTTAAAACACCATTAATTATTGCAAACACAGCCAAATAAGGGAATAAAATAGAATATCCACTAAATTCTATAAACAGACCAAATATCTGAGCACCTAAAAACCAACCTAAGACAGTAATTGCGTTGTAAAACGCTACCATCTTTTGTTCATTGTGTACTAGTTCTTGAAATAAAACATAGTTAAAATTACTACATGCTGCAAGAAATCCATATAAAAATAAATAAAGCGATATTAAAGCTAGATTTTGCGTTAGTGATATCAAAATAAACATAAAAGGAATAATAATGAAACCCACTAATGTAAACACAATCCTATTTTGAATTTTATCGCTAATTTTACCTAATATTGGAGGAAAGATTAAAAGTGTAAGAGGTATAATTGAAACTATTAAAGTAATGAAGGAAGGTGCCACCCCTATGCCGGTGAGTAGCGGCGGTGTATAAGTGACGACACTTATTGAGATAAAGTTAGAAAATAAATTTATAATTAGGATTAAGATTACATTTTTTTTCGAGATCATTATACTTTAAGGTACATGTTTGATTAGAAATTGCTTAATCGCTTATAAAGTTCGAGTAATTTTTGAGACACATTTTTCCAACTAAAGAAATTTTTGACTCTTTTTTCTGCGTTTATTCTAATTGTTTCGTAATATGTTTGAGTATCTGTAACCAGCTTTTGAATTTTCTCATCTGGTATTTTGGAAATTAAGTTTTTAGAAGTAGAATCATCAGTCTGCTTGATATTACTTAAACGATAGGCGAATAATAAAGATATTAAAGCAGATGCTAGTTGTTGAGCGTTGTCTTTTTCAATGATAATTCCAGTTCCGTTGTCTCTATTCTCTCTAATATCAATAACGGTTTCCTGCAAGCCTCCCACTCTCGTGACTACTACGGGTAAACGCGAGGCCATTGCTTCTAAGACCATAATACCAAAAGGTTCCCATCGAGAAAGAGCGCAATATACATCTGCAGCAATGTGAGCTAAGTAAAATATTTCTGCAGCGACACCAAAAATAATCCGCACATTATTAGGGTATTTTTTAACAAATTGGGAGTAGCTCTTAATTTCGTTTAAGCTATAGTCAGTGGGAAGTATTAGAAAGAGGAATTTGGCATCAGGTATAGCTTCTACAACCTTGGGAACGGCATCGAAGATGGTTTCGAAACCTTTTTGAGGTGATATCCTTCCGGTTGTAAGTATTAATGGACCAGAAGCATTAAATGCTCTTATATTCCCATTCTTCACAAATGGATTACCATTTGATATCTCGTTAATAATTTTTAGCACCTTTTCCGAATTGATTAACGGACTTTGATTTAGATTTCCAATTTTATAAGTGAGTAAGTATTGTTTCATCAATGTTTTAGAAATATCTGCTCCAGAATCTAAATTAAGAATGTTCCTCATTTCGTCTCCTAGGTTACGCAACACTTTACTAAGAGTTTCGTTGTAATCCCAATCGCAACCGTCCCAGACAAAATCAGACTTAAATTCGATAAGATCCTTACCTAAATTTGGAATAATATCCGATTTTAAGTAAGAACTACTTACCGTGGTTACCAAGTCACTGATTACTGCTCCGATTTGCTCCACTGAGGGTGGAAGTTCTCCGTTATTAAATCTCGAATCTTGTTGGATTAGATTGTAAAAATCGCTGAAATTTAGCTTTTTATATCCTTCCTTGAACAAAATATTTAATGGGGATTCCGAAATGCCACAAGATTTGTAGAATTGAAAATTGAGTCTTGGCCAGGTTAATAAATGGATTGTAATTATAGATTTATATTTGTGTCCAATCTCGTCTAAGGACTGTTTTATTGCGATGTAAGGAATGACTGCGTGATAATCGTGAATGTGAATGACTTGAGGTAACGATTTAATTTCATTCTTAATGATCTCGTTGAAGTAATACTTTAATCCCAAACTAAATAACTGGAGTTTTTGATGGAAGGAATCTGGATTATACACAATCTCGTCATTTAGGTACTTTCTAGTTAATTCATTTTCTCCATTAAGTAATACGACTGACGTTCCGTTTATTGCACATTTATAAAACCCAATTAAAATTTGGACATTTTGGGTGTAATTGTCACCTACAAGAGTGACACTATCGCTATATTTTATCGGTAATTGTTGGCATTCATAGGTTCTCGACAATTTTTCAAGTTTTCCATGAGAAGGTAGGAAAACAGAAATGTCAAATTCACTTGATAAATGTTTTACTTGATTTGCTGGAACTTCCGCCAATCCTCCGACTTTGACGACTGGCGCGAATTCAAAACTGATAATATGTACCTTCATTGTTCATTTATGTCGATGTGAAATTTGATATCGGGTTTAATCATTTACTAAATGTGCTTAAATAATAATTATCTCAATTCTTTAAAAAAATACTTTTATTAAAAATTAACGATAATCAAGCTTGTTTGGAATATTTGCGACAAAAATGTTGATCTGTTTTATAGATAATAAATCGATAGAAAATTCGATGGGCATTTGGCGAGGAATCAAGAGTAAAATGTCCTACTTCTTATAATGTTTTAATACTTGGCCGTTTAATGTTCCTAGATGTTTTCCTTCCTGTACCGTGATTTTACCGTTGACTATTACGCAATCGATTCCTTCTGGATATTGACACCCGTCCACAAGAGTACCTTTGTCTTTAATGCATGTCTGGTTGAAAACTACTATATCTGCTTTGTACTCTGCTTTCAATAATCCTCTATCTGTTAATTGTATAACTGATGCGGGTAAAGAGGTAATTTTTCGTATTACTTCTTCTAACGAAAAGTAATTCTTTTCTCGCACCCAGTGCGCTAAAACTCGTGGAAACGCGTTATAAGTTCTTGGGTGAGTATTTCCACCTCGAATTACGATGGCGTCTGAGCTGGCAGAAACGAATTCTTGGCTGAAAAGTGGTATCATGCTATGTTCCTCGTTTTTCTGCTGTATTCTTATCATGATACCTCCATCTTCGTCTAAAAAGTAATCTAATAAAGCTTCTTCTAAATCTTTACCGGGGTATAACGATTTTAACGCGTCATATAATGTTTTTCCTACAACCTCGTGGTTCTTCAAGGTGTAAATAATAATTACGCCTTTACTTAAGATTGGTATTATTTTTTTGCGTAAAAGAAATTTCGGAATTAATTTCATCGTAAAGGGTGCATCTGCCAAAAACATTGAATATAATTTATCAAAGATTTCCTTAATAATTCTTTTTCTTGTATTAGGATTCGTTAAATTACCCTTAAAATCGTTGTAAACCCATGTAGGAAGAAGAACGAACGAAAGGCTGGTAAATCCATCATCATAGGTAGTTATATCTGCAGATAATTTCACTCCCTCTTCTCTTACATTTTTTGCGAGTTGAATCGCTTGTTCTGTAATTTCTGCGTATTTATACCTGCTAATTGCACTCCAATGAGAAATGTGAACTCTAACATTCGCTTCTTTTCCGATTCGAATTAATTCGCTCATACCAATATCAATAAGACCTGCTCCTTCGTTTCGCATGTGAGAATCGTATATCCCATCGTACTCACTCACAATTTTAGATAATTCAATTAATTCTTCAGTAGGGGTGACTGAGCCAGGAGGGTATACCAGACCAGTAGAAAGACCAAATGCACCCGCTTCCATGTTCTCTTTCACGATATTCTTCATCTTTTCCATCTCTTCAACTGTTGCCGATCTTGTCTCTGTGCCCAATACGCAAGCTCTGACATTACCTTGAGGAATTAAATAACCTAAATTCAAAGATATACCTTTCTCTTTTAAAGAGTTAAAAAACGAGTTGGCATCCTTAAAATACGTTGGGGACGAACAAAAGGCGCGAGACGCAAAACCAGCGAAATAACTTTCTACTTTATCGTTTGTGGGGCACACACCTATTCCACACAATCCCGTTAATATAGTGGTAATGCCTTGCATTACAAACGGCTCTGCTTTATTTACATGGTAAATATTGAGATCTGCGTGATTATGTAGGTCAATAAATCCTGGAGAGACCACTTTTCCTTTAGCGTCAATTACTTCGTGCCCATTCTTATCAATATCTTTTTTAATATCTGATATAGTGTCGTTTTCGATTAAAATATCTGCTTCAAACGGTTTAGCTCCAGTTCCATCAACAATTAAACCATCTTTAACTAAAATACCCATTAAAATATCGGTCTTTTTGATTAATTAAATATACTTATGCTGATAAATTTGTATTATTAAATAACTGTTCGGTCTGCTTTAGCTTAAATAAATTCCGTGTCCATAATTTTAAGTGATATTCGAGTTTATTAATATCAGAGCTAATTAATTAATGAGGAGATAAAGAATTGGAAGCAACATGGATGGATGAAATCCCAACGCCTGCCCTCGTTTTAAACTATGACTTAATGGAGAAAAACATTGAAACTATGGCAAGATTTGTAAAGGAACATAAGGTAAATTTGCGCCCACATCTTAAAACTGCTAAAATGCCCTTTGTCGCGCACAAGATTCTAAAAGCGGGGGGAGCTAATGGAATTACCGTCGCTAAAGTCGGGGAAGCCGAAATTTTTGCTCAAAGCGGGATTGACGATATATTAATCGCTAATCAAGTGATCGTACCAAATCATATCCAACGGTTAATGATGCTAAATAAATATATTAAGGTCCGTTGCGTCGTAGATTCGAAGGAAAACTTGTTGGAATTAAATAAATTTGCCCAAAAAGCTAATGTTGTGTTGGAAATATTGATTGAAGTCAATTTAGGATTAGGAAGAGCAGGAGTTCCTTCAAAAGAAGTAGGCTTAGAATTAGCTAATATAATTAAAGCACAACCTAATCTAAAACTAGTTGGACTTCAGGGATACGAAGGTCATTTAACTCCAATGACGAATTTAGAGCAAAAAGAAGCACAAACCAAAGAATGCGTGGATAAAGTAATAGCTACGCAAAAACTTCTTAACGAAAATGGATTTGATATTAATTGTATTTCCACTTCCGGTTCAGCTACATATATGTATGCCGTAAAATGTGGAGTTACCGAAATACAGCCGGGTACTTATGTCTTTTCCGACGAGCACTTACACAGGGTGAATCCAATCTTTGAACCTGCCATGACTGTGCTGTCTACGATTCAAAACCACACGGGAAAAAAAGAATATACTTGCGATGCCGGTACGAAGGCAATTCCAACAGGTGACGGGAAACCCATTGTTAAAGGAGACGATAAAATAAAAATAAGAGTAATGAATGAAGAACACATGCAATTCAAAGCCTTAGGTGTAGAGTACGAAATTGGCGATAAACTCGAGTTTATTCCGGCACATATATGCCCGACAATTAACCTCTATGATCATGTTAATGTTGTCAAAGAAAACGAGCTTATTGGGAAATGGAAGATTTTAGCTAGAGGTAAAAATTATTAATATCTCAAAAATTATGAAAAAATTAAACATTAAAAGGTAATAAAATGGCAGATCTTGAATATGTAATTCCTGGTACTCCCGTTGCGGGGCCTTACACACCAGGAGTCAAAGCAAATGGTTTCCTATTCGTTTCTGGCCAAGGTCCTGGTAAAGGGACGGCAGGAAATATAAAAGAGCAAACAAGAACCACGCTGGAAAATGTAAAAGCCATCATTGATGCAGCAGGCAGTAACTTTTCTAAGATTGTTAACACTACGGTATTTTTAAAGGATATGAAAGATTTCGGAAAAATGAATAGGGTTTACACTAAATTTTTCGAGGAACATGGCACACCTGGGAAATTTCCAGCAAGAGCTTGTGTGGAAGTATCTGCTTTCCCGGTTCAAGGAATGTTAATAGAAATTAAAGCTATTGTAGCGCTTTAATCCAAATTTAAGCCATTTTCTTTTATTTTTGAGGAAAAAATAGATATGTGCGATACATTTGTAGCTTTAAAAAGTTCGACTAAAACCGGAAATGTAATATTTGGAAAAAATAGTGATCGACCTCAATCAGAGGTTCAACTCATTACTTATGCCCCTAAAAAAATCAATATAGAAGATGAGCAAGTAAAATGTACTCACATTTCAATACCTCAAGTCTCTGAAACTGCAGCTATTCTCCTTAGCCAACCATATTGGATGTGGGGGGCTGAAATGGGTGTTAACGAATATTCGGTGGCGATTGGGAACGAAGCGGTATATTCTAAGGAACCATTGCGAAGCGAAGGATTATTGGGCATGGACTTATTGAGACTAGGATTAGAGCGTTCTAAAACTGCAGGGGAAGCAATGGAAATAATAACTCAATTGCTTGAACAACACAGACAAGGAGGAAACTGTGGAGAAGGCGAACAATCTTGGTCTTATCACAATTCATTTATAATGGCAGATCCCGACAATGCGTATGTTCTAGATACCGCAGATAAGTGGTGGGTCGCAGAGGTAGTACAAGGTGTTCGTTCAATATCAAATAATCTTTCTATTCGAGGAAAGGGAGACTATAGGCGAGATGGGATTATTGATCATGCAATTCAGAAAGGGTATTGCAAAGACGAAGACGATTTTGATTTTGCCAAAATATTTTCCGATCCTCAAATACCAGATGTATTTCCACCCAATTCGAGAGATAGATGTTCTCTGCGAATGCTAAACGAAAACAAAGGGGGAATTTCTGTTAGCAATATGATGAATTTTTTACGAGAGCACGATGTGGGAATATGCATGCATGGAGCTTTTCAATCTACTGGATCCCAAGTTTCAGAATTAAGAGATGACGATAGATCAATACATTGGTTTACCGGTGGAACGATTCCTTGTCTTAATTTATTTAAACCATATGTGTTTCCTGCCGACGGATTTACAGTTTTAGCACCTGGACCTTATAATGAAATTGATAATAATTGGTTTTGGGTCGAACACGCAAACTTCATTAAACCCTACAAGCGAAGAGCCTTTGAGAAAATACAGTATCTTGAGAGAATTAAAAACTATGAAACCGAAATAATTCGTAAGGTTGGAGAAATAAGTCAAACCAACAGTGAGCAGAACTCGTTAACCTTAAGGCAAGAAATACAATCATTAAATAAACACTCTTGGGACTATGCATACGAGTTAATCCAACCCAAGTGTAAAACTGAGTAATTCGTTGCGGAACTTTCTTTCAATCACAAAATTTTTATTTTTAAGCGTATTTAGTTTAGTAAACTATTTTGTAATTATTACCGTTATTGAGATGTCGTCAACTAAAATCCTACTCGGGCTTGAGGGAGTGATATCAAACTATAAAAGAGGTCGTCACACTTTACATCCTAAACATTGCATATTAGTATTTCCGGGAATCAGCTCTCGCAAAGAAAGCAACAAGCTAATCGGTAGAACGGTAGCTTGGACAAGTTCAACCGGTAAAGAATTGAAAGGAACTATCACTCGAGCGCATGGGAATAGTGGAGCCGTTCGGGCACACTTTAAAAAAGCAGGAGTTCCAGGGCAAGCTCTGGGGCAAAAAGTGCGCATAGTTAAGTAAATAAGTTAAAATTTGCTCCTCCTTAATGGAAGAATAGTTTATATCGATTTTAATAGTTCATTTCTTTTTACACATTTTATGATCATTCTCATAATATTTGAATAACACACCTATTTTAGAATTCTAGCGTAAATCTAATCATATAGCTGTGATCAGATTTTTCTTCATAAATTAAATAAGTATTTCTCAAATTATGTCCGAACATAATCTGCAACTATGTCGTTTTTGTCAAACTGATAACAAACTAGCTTATTATTGTGATTCTTGTGGTTCCAGCTTTTGTTCTGACTGTGTATATGAAGAAAAACTCGAAACTTTCGTGTGTCAAGAGTGTAACTCTAGAAATATCGAACTCAATTTTAGTGAACAGAAAGTTGATTCTAATCAGAATTCAGGGAAAGATAAGAGCAACGTCAACAATTCGCTCCCGTATAAAAAATGTCGGGCTTGTGGAAGCCAAAACATAATCAAAGTTATACAACAAATCAAGTCATGTCCTAAATGCCGTTCGCATAATGTAATCAATATTTATGAGAAGAAAGAAGAATTAGAACAGCAATTTTTAGAGCTTATAAAAATTTCAAGAGAGTATCTTAAACCTTTTAACGAAGTCATCAACCAACTTTATCTCGTTAGGGAACAGGTGAGAAAAGCCAGAGAACCACCAATAAGGTGCCACCACTTCCCAGAAATGGAATCGGATATGTTAAGTCTATTTAAGTTATTTTATTACATAGAAGAAAATCTTTTAGAAAAGCTAAATATTCATTTTCAACACATATCCTTAAATAAAGAACACTTTTTCGACATACACACTCAACCAAACACAAATATTCGAATTATAGAAGGAATCCTTGAAAATTTACGAAAAAGCGCAGATTCTATATCAGATTATATTGTAAAAAACACTTCAGTGTTTAAAGAAAGCCTCGTGATCATAGAGAAAAATCTGAAATTTATTGAAAAAATTACTAAATTATTCTTAGCTCATAGAGAATATCTCAATCTTGCGGAAAACGAGAAACCCATTTATGCAATAAGGACTAAACTTGCGAACGGTATAGATTCGCAGGATAGAGTCAAGAAAAATAGGGGAATTCTTTTCATAACGAATTTAGATTTATCCTTTATTCAAGAATTCGGATTTTTAAAAAAGAAAAAACAACTTTCGTTCAAAGCACCTGTAGAGGAAATAAGAAGAATTAAAGAAAAAGGAAAGCTTTTCAAAAAGCTTTATTTAGAATTCGAATACGGAAAGTATGAACTTTCTATACCCTCAAAGATTATCTCGCAGGTAATCGAGTACATTCTTCTTGCTCGCTGTTTTGAAGAGACAAACATCTTTAACTACGATACCGCTACAAGATTACTCGAACTGGAGCTAGATCTAAGTCGTTTAAAAAACTTCATTGAAGAAAACATTAACACGCTATACAGCCTAAAAGCGATTCATAATAGAGAACAACAAGACAAAATTAGAAAGCAGTTGTCGCAAATTAATAAAC
The DNA here is from genome assembly GCA_019058515.1 of Promethearchaeota archaeon. The sequence goes on along the minus strand of JAHPYY010000096.1, from coordinate 23,274 downwards.
CTAACGATACTTCTAATTATAATCAACTTCAAGCAAGTTATCAATCCCCACCAGTAAACCCCTCAGAGATTCACCCACCAAATAACCTGAATTATCCACAATCAATTCAAAATTTCTCCCAACCACTAAACCAGTATTACCCCCTACACTCCCCTAATTACGGTCAACAAATTTCAAATCAGTATCAATCTAACCCTATTTTTTACCGTCAAAATCCACACACCCCCAACCGAATTCAAAATTATAAGTCTGAAGATTTTTACAACCCCATACGAGACGATCCCTCAATTTCGCCAAACCTCCAGGAAAAAGTGTCTATGAGGAGAGAATTAAATAAGGCACAGAACTATTCCGGACAAGGAAAGAGCAAAATCGATGCGATAATAAACGAATTGATGAAACTAAAAATGGCCTTAGAAGTGTCTCAGACACATGAAACCGAGAACAGGGATTTCTCTAGATCAAATCATCGTCGCTTGTTCCATGACTACAATAGAAACCATTTATCAGGCTACTTTGACCAAGATGCTGAGGAATATGGGAAATCTTCCTTCAATTCATCTTCCAATTATTCTAAGAAAGTAAGTGTGTTGTACCAAAAAGCGCAAGATCTAAATAAGGAGCGAATTTGTTTAACTGAAACCTTAAGGGAACTGGATACGAAATTTAACGAAGGGATGGTGTCAGGCGTAGAATATTTTAGAAATTTCAAAGAACTCAAGAAAGAAATCGTCTCAATTGATGAGAAAGTAGACAGATTGGAAAAAGAAATCAAGGAAACTATCTCCTTTAATACTCTTCGAAATAACGCAACAAGAAATGGCTATTTCTCCTAAAACATTCAAGATATACGACCAAATATCCTCCTTATATTGTTTAAACTTTATATAGGTAAAATCCTTTTTTTTCTTATGACTAAAGAAGGATTATTTACTACTGTTGTAGGAAGTTTTCCTTTGGAAAATAACTCGGAAAATATGGAAAGGGCGTTTAAAGACCAATTTAACATGGGCATTTCATATCCTTGTTATCCTCAATTATACGGCGATATGAACGCTCAATTTTTAGATCCTCTTACCAATATCGTTGAAGGATTTGAAAAAGTAGACGATAACTTTTATCTGTACAATGATTTTAAAGTCCCTGACCAGCCATTGGCGCTAGAATACGGAGAATTTATAGTCGATTTTCTAAAAAAAAATCCCGAGGTTAATACCACCGCTAAAGGAACGAAAGCTTGTTTAACTGGGCCGTTTACTCTCGCTTGTGAAATTCAACTAAAAGCTGAACTAGGAAAGGGAATTAATCCCCAATTTTTCAACGAACCGCGTGCCATTCGATTAGATTTTCTTATAGAGAAGTTAGCGGAGATCATGAAGGCCATTGGAAAAGCCTACAACAACATGGGTATCGATATAATATCTATGGACGAGCCTATGTTAGGATTACTTGTTGGTCGAAAATCCTTTTTTTATCCTGAAGAATTCTATATAAAAACCTTAAACACAGCGATTTCGGGAATTCAGGGAATTTCCTCAATACATGTGTGCGGAAGAATTAGTCCCAAATTGAGAGATATACTGCTTCAAACTAATGTTAAAATCATGGACCACGAATTTCGAACCAATGAAAAGAATTTCAACACGTTCCAGAGGGAACATTTCGAGGGTACGGATAAATATTTAGCTGTTGGGTCAATCGAGACTAAACCTGCTCCCGTTAAGGACGGAGGAATTGAGAATTATGTTGAGGAAATTTCGTTTCTAAAGGACTATTACAAAAAAGTAATAGCTCAATATGGAAAAGAAAATGTGGTAATTAAACCTGATTGTGGTTTTGGACCATTACTCGGAACATTTGGTCAGGAATTTGGTTACAAAATTGCTATGACAAAGTTAGAACGCATGGTTTCAGCGCTTGATGAAATAAGATAAATTGTAAAAGGATTATACTGTAATCTAGAAGTGTGTTAATTAAATTGCCAAAATAGGAGTAGTAAAAAAACTTATCCTTCTAACTCTTTCCTTAACTTCTCAATTTCTTCTTGAAGTTTTTCTTTAGATTGGGGTTCCGCTTTTTCAAGAATATCCGTCTCAGGAATATACTGTAAATCGGCTTCAGGAACTTCGGGCATAGATCCTCCTTGTTCTAAGAGGATTTCAGTTTCAAGCTGGTTTAATTCGTTCGTCACATCGATGGAGAAGTCAACTTCAGGGTCACCCGCTAATATCTCGGCTGATTCTTCTATTTCAGATACATAAAGTTCGGAGTCCTCGGCAATTTCTGCGATTCGTTCTGGAGACGCCTTCTGAGCAATCCCTGAGAGCTCATCCCTTATACCTCCCATGATATCGCCAGTTTGGGAAATGAATTGACCTTCTTCAATTGCTTCGATCTGTCGGGCGATTTTTGAGCGGATATTATTACCACGATCTACTTTTGCTTGGTAATTTTTATATTGAATGAGGTAGTTTTTCGCTCGTTCTTTCTCTCCTCGCGCAATGGCAATTTTAGCGTTCTTACGGCTAATTTCTGCTCGTTTTTGGTAATTTTGGTTTATTAAGTCGAGTTTACGGATGTGAAGTTTACTTTTGGTTATAAGCAAATCCTTCTCTTTGCCACGTCTAGGAAAGAGCTTTTTCTTTAATCCCATATTTACCTCGTCTCTTTTCTTTAGTGTTTATATTTTCTACTTATAAATAATATAATTTACAAACTTAAAAAAATTTACAAACTTATAAATTTACTAATTATTGTAAGTTATATTTCATAATTCAATTTTTTATAGTCCAATATATGCGACAATGAAAAGAATAATTTTAGATCTTGAGAAAAAACCTGAAAACTTTAAAGAATTGGTACAAGCAGCCTTTAATTTAGATTTATTGAATTTCCTCGTATCTAGCGAGACTTATTCAGAATTAAAGGAAATCGAACGGGTATCCTTGTTCAGCAGAAGTGTTGAATTGAACAAAGGATGTAGAATAGTATCAAACCCTAATCAGATTCCTGACCATATCAGGGATGGATTATTTTTCGCCTTGTCCAAAGAGTTAACATCAAAAAGCGACGAAGATGTAATTGTTAACGCTGCAAAAGCGAGTAAATTCGATTTTATAATTGTTGCAGCAAAGGATTGGAAAGTAATTCCGTTTGAAAACCTAATAGCTCAATTGCAAAGCTATGATGTAGATTTAATCGCTAGAGTCGAATCTATAGAGGAAGCTGAATTGATGATGAACACGCTTGAGGTGGGAGTCGACGGAGTTTTAATCAAATTGTCAAATCCCGATGAATTACAACAACTTAAAAAACTCCTATTTACGCCTTTTAAAGTGAGTCTGGTACCCGCGCAGGTAATTTCTATTCAAAGCATACCTGAAAGCGACAGAGTTTGCATAGACACAACTTCGCTTATGAGAGCTGGAGAAGGAATGCTCGTGGGAAGCACTTCCAAGGGATTTCTCCTCGTACACGCAGAAGTGTTCGATACTCAATTTGTTGCTTCAAGACCCTTTAGAGTTAACGCAGGAGATGTTTCTGCTTATGTTGTTGTACCTGACCAAAAGAATCAAAGCTATAGAACGAATTATTTAAGCGAACTAAAAGGAGGGGACATGGTGTATGTAGTGAATTCCCAAGGTTATACAAGAACGGTTTCGATTGGGAGAATTAAAATTGAGACCAGACCTATGTTGCGATTCCAACTAAAGATCTCAGATAAACGCAGCGACATTTCTTTTAGTACTATATGTCAAAACGCAGAAACTATTCGATTAGTTAAAGAAAGTGGAGAACCAATTTCAGTAGTCGATATACGAGTTGGAGATCGAGTTCTCGCATTTATTGGACCTGGAGCTACTCACTTTGGCACTAAAATTAAAGAATCAATCATTGAAAAATGATAATATTCTTAATTCTCTTAATTGAGGTCCTTTTATTACTCCACGATTATGCAAATATTTGAGAAGAACTAATTTTAATAGCCATTCTTTAATTTATTACTTATCATAGATATAAATTTCATACTACTTTACAAGATTTTTTTATTATGACGACATATTGGGCCCCTTTATTGCATATATACCAACCTCCTTTTCAAGAACTGGAAATTTTAAAAAAAATTAACGAAGAATGCTACAATCCGCTATTTCGGATAATTGAAGGTTACGATTCTGCAAAATTTTGTTTAAATATTAATGGAATTTTAATTGAGTTTCTAGAAAAGTTTGGATTAACTGATTCGCTTGATCTCCTAAAAAATTTGGTTGCTGCTAACAAGATTGAAATTCTTGGTACCGCTAAATTTCACCCAATTCTTCCGTTATTTCCTAAAAAGGAAGTAAAACATCAAATTCAGATGAACGAGGAAATAAATCGAAGAACTTTTGGGAATAATTGGCAACGAGGGGGATTTTTTCCTCCTGAATTGGCAATATCTTCACAAATTTTAAAGATTATAAAAGAACTTAACTATAAATGGGTATTAGTGAGTGGTATAGCTCTTCCTTGGGAAAATGACGAGAATAACTGGCCTTACGATAGAATCTATCGTTCACCCAACGATTTACAAATGTACTTTAGGGATGATATACTTAGCAATAAGATCTCCTTTAAAAACATAACTGCTAAAAGTTTTGTAAAAGATCTTAAAACACTTCATAGATCTACTAAAGAAAATAACAACAACGATACCTATCTCATAACTGCAATGGATGGTGAAACTTTTGGACACCACATTAAAAAGTTTGAAAAGATCTTTCTAGCAAAAACCATCGAGCTAATCGAAAAAGACGAGGATCTCGAAATTAAGTTTATCTCAGAGTTAGATACTCTTTTTCCAGTAGGAGATAAGCCAATGATTCCAAAAAGCTCTAGCTGGAGCACAAATTATAAGGATTTAAAAGACAATGTTCCTTATCCTCTCTGGTATCACCCTCGAAACGAAGTTCACAAATACTACTGGAAAATTATGAAAAGTCTAAATAATTTAATGAATCTCGCTGATAACTTAGACTTAACGGAAAATTGGAGCATAGAAAATCATTACAAAACCGCTAGGTGGTTTTACGACCAAGCGATCTGTTCCGATACGACTTGGTGGGCAAATCCGTTGTCAAATTTGTGGAGTCCTAATCTAATTTACAAAGGCCTCGAGTTATTGATGAGGGCAGCATTAAATGCGCAGATGGCACTAGTTTATGCCGGAGAAGAGAATGGAGACGGGTATTTTGACTCGATATCCTATTATCACGGATTACTATTAATGGAGTTGTATTCCACCACTAAAAAAAGTATGAAAAAATAGTTTTTGACCCTCCATAGGTTAGGTTAACCAGTCGATTACTCCGTTTTCGTTATAATTTCCCCATTTAAGCACTGCTTTCCTTTGAGCTCTAACATATCTTTTTGGAGCATTTATAGCGTTAAAATCGACATATTCACATACTCCTAATCCACCTTCGTTATTTCCGACCTCTTTTATGTAGTATTTAATCTCCTCTTCTACTTCTTGGGATGTACCGTGTACAAATGTGGACTTAATGTTTGAGCTTAACCAAAAAGCCATCTTTCGTTCATATGCAAAATGCTTGAAGCCTTCTACGCCACTCATGTGAGGAGAATCAAATTGTAAGGCATCTATTCCAATATCAATAAATTCAGGGATGAGAGGTAATACATTTCCACACGAGTGTAAAATAAAATCCATCCCTAAATCATGGGTGAGATTTACTAATTTTTTATACTTTTCCTTGATATATTTCCTAAATATGTTAATGGAAAGAAATGGGGAGTTTTGTGTCCCCATATCGTCTGCCATCATGATCGAATCTAATTCCGGACAGTTTTCTTTTAGGTTGCGGGCGACATTGGAATTAAACTCCAATATTGAGTTTAAAAGAAAGTTGATTCTACTTGGATACCGATTCCTCGCTAAGTCAATAATAAATGTGTTGAAGCCTCTCATTTGCGACGCTTTATTAAAGAAAGCGCTTGAACCCAATATTCCTAGTAGGTACCTGTCTTCCGCTAAGGATTTCCACCAACCAGTCTTAATTCTTTGAAACCGTTCAGGATTATTTCCATCAGGAAACTGGTAATTTTCGATATTATCCCATATTTCATCGTTCTCAAATGAACCCTTATAAGGATGCCCCATAGTTTTATCTTCGCTCAAAATTCCAGACGATCTCCAAAGGACTCCATATTCGTCAATGCTAGTGTAGGATTCTTCCCACCATGATTCAGTGTATCCCAATTTATCATGTATATCTTTATCCCAATCATAAACATGGTTCCGATAAGACTTCGCTGATATTGCGGTTACCCCTCCATTTACATGAGGAGGATAATCTGTAGGTTGCCAAGATTTTGGAGGTGCAGGTTCTATAGGGAAAAAGTCAGAGTATGCGGTTAATCCGAGGATAGGGACTCGGTCTGGTCTATTAAAGTGAAACGCTCGTTTTACTCTCTCTTTTCTGTTCATAAAAGTTGATGGTATGTCGAGAATTTGTTGGTTAATTTAAAATTCTTAATAAATAAATTTAATATTTATAGAAATTTTAAGATAATGTAAAGATTAATTGATTTAGTATCAAAATAATGTCTAAAGAGAATCAATCTGACGAATCTGTTAACTATTGCGTTCATTGCGGTGCTGCTGTTAAGAAAAACCAAATGTATTGTCCAGAATGTGGAAAATTAGTTTTGAAGTTAACACCCAAGACAATTGAAAAAACAAAAGAAATTCATTCCGCTAAACCAAAGGCTAAGGAAATATCTCGTAAATGTTCAGGCTGTGGTTCTATAATCACTTCTAACATATTAGAGCAGTGTCCTATTTGTAACACAGTATTAGAAAAATTACCTGAATCTGTGACTCAACCATCACTAGGAAGACAAGGATTAATATTCATGGATAAGAAATTTCAACCTGCTGATAAATATGTCTTAAAAAAAGACACCTGGAAATTGCGTGAAGCGTTTAACGTTTTTGGGAATTGTATATTGTTTTACATTATAGCCCAAATCGGTATTTTTATCCTGCTTTCTGTTCTTGCTCCAGAAACAACTATGATTTCGATTATTATATCTCAAATCCCAACACTTTTTTACGGTATTTATCCATTGTATTACATTCGCTCAAATAATCACAAATTTGAAAAAATTGGGTACTCCTATAGTAAAAAGAAACTTATAATAGCAATTGCTTTAGGAATTGTTGGGGCTATATCGATACTTCTCTTTACTATAGTTTCGAGTAGTTTTGAGAACTTTCTGTACCAAATTGGTATAAAGTTAGTTGATATTCAAGTGTACGAAGCGCAAGAAACTCAACTTTTACAAAATGCAGATTTTTTGTCTTTAATGGTATTTAGCGCTCTAATCGTTTTAGGTTCTATATCTGTTGAAATTCTTTTTAGAGGAGTCCTTCAAAATGCGTTAAAATCAAAGTACGGAACGACACTAAACGGCAGATTTACCTCTATACTACTAACATCTTTGGTGTATACCTTGTTGTATTTAATATTATCGTTTCCGATAGGATTGTATTTGTTGCTGTTCAATTTCGTATTTTCATTTATACTAGGAATTTTATACGAAGTCAACGGTAATATTATGAACACGATGATAGGGAACGCCCTCTACAATGTCTTATTGCTAATCATAATTGTATTTTTTTAATATGCTCAATAGTTTAATAACTATTTTTAAAAATTCTGAAAAATTACCTACCTCCTAGCGCTATAATACAAGATCTTCGCTTATTTTTAACGCGATACTTATCTACCCTAGGAGCTTATAAATTGGGCAAAAAAGTATATAGAAACAAAGGAAGAAAGGAGAATGTAGTAATTTCGATTGCTGGTGCGCACGGTGTTGGAAAGAGCACTATTTTCAGACTACTGAGGAGGAAAACGGGCGAAGATTACAAGTTTAAGTTTTTTCGCGAGCGATACATCAAAAACCCGCCATTTCCATTTGGCTCTTCTGATAAACAAACGGCGTTTAGAAGCGAAATTCATTTCCTTCAGCAATTAATACGTAGAAATAAAAATGTTTGGAATTACGATAACAGGTACAACGGAAGAATAATCATATTAGATCGCACCCCTCTTTGTGTGCTAATTTACTCAAAAAGCTTGAACTTAAAAGAAAAAGATTATAATCTCATATTAGACATGTATAATTCAGTGAAGTGGCGCGAAGATTTCATAATATACCTAACGGCCAAACCCGAGAACATATTAAAACGAATAGTACAGAGAGGATCGTTAGAAAAAGAGAGAAGTACATGGAACGAATACGAAAATAACTATTTATTGACCATTCTCTCCTATTACAACCAATTTCTATTTTCCAAAAATGAAAAACAAAAGGTCAGAATAGTAAACACAAACGATTTGAGGCCCGGACAAGTGCTAAAACATATAGAAGGTGTAATAACAGAACTTACTGGTCATAGTTTCGAAAAAATCGTCCACCAACCTAAATCTCAACTAGATTTGTTAAAATTTATTAAGTGAAACAAAAATATATTAATGTAGAAACTCTGATTTTAAATATAATATCCCAATTTAAAAAGAAGGATCTTAAAATATGTCTGAAATCTCCGAAGATATCCGTCAAAAATTGATGCATATCCTAAAAGAAGAAGAAGAAAATACAGATCTCAAGAATTTAGCGGTGTTATCTCGCGTAGGATTGAAAGTAGCTTCGGCGGTATCCTCTGAACTGGACGCCGATACAATATCCGCTTCTTCGACCGCTCTTATTGATCTAGGCTTGAGATTAAGCGATGCGACGCATCACGGAGGATTACGTGAAATTTTACTTCATAACTCCGCAGGTTATTCTATTTTGATGGCTATTAACGACGAGTACATTATTTTTGGCGGATTAAGTTCAGTTCTGAGAATTGGTTATTATTTAGGATACATGAGGGAGTTAACATTTCAACTTAATCGCATGATCTCTGGGGATACAGAAACTAAGATGGCATTATCTTTAGATAAGTCTCAGAGAAGCAAAAAAGCAGTACAAGAAGAAACAAAGATCATAAAACCCTCCGTAGAACAAGATAAAGCAGCTCTTAACGATCTTCTCGGATTTCTCGACGAATGGGAACAAGAAGAAGAGGTCTTTGAGGATTTAGAAGTAAGGGCTCCAAATAATATCGTTGGAATACCTAAAGCGGTAGGTGCAACAGTCACTCCATCAGCTCCAGCAGTAGGATTACCTAAGAAACCCGTTTCTCCAAAGAGGGAATTTATGGTGTACTCGGATGAAGTCCCTCCCATACCCCTCGATGATTATACTCCAATGGAGATGGAAGAAGAATCTTCCCCTACGACAGCTACTCCTACTCAACCAGTATCATCCCAATCTCCCGATGAACTCCCATCCTTCGAGGAATTAGAACCACCGGATTTTGCGGGACAAGTGGATGCTTCAGAATATGATACTAACTTTATTTTAAAGGAAGAATCTGAAGCTCTTGATTCTGTTTTAAAAGATCTAGGTTGGGATGAAGAAAAGGATTGACTGTTCTCATCAATCTCAGATTCAAAATTTATTGAAGATTATATACAATTTTCTAAAATATATCAAGGTAAACTAATTCAGAAAACCCTTAAAATATGATTGTAAAAAATTACAAGGATGTCAAAGAAGAAGTAGTGACAATAGCAGATTCCAAGCAAACAACAATTCGATGGTTAATAACGGATAAGGATGGCGCAATCAATTTTGCCACAAGGCGCATAAAAATTGATCCAGGAGGAGAAATAGGACTACATGAGCATCCCGAAGAGCATCATATTTATGTACTGGAAGGTAAAGCTAAATTATTAGGTCCGTCTGGTGTTGGAGACTCTATTCACGAGGGTGATGTATTATTTATCCCTCCCCATGAAATTCATGGGTTTTTAAACGACTTTGCTGAACCATTTATCTTCATATGCATAATATCTTACTTATAGATGTAGGATTCGCTTTTAGAAGTCTTACCTCTAAAAAATTAAAAATAAGTAGAATAAATCGATTTAATATAGTGATTAACGGAGATATTCGACTAATATCTCCGATCTTTTATGATAATTTTTACATTTAGCGCTTCTGGTCCTTTTCCATAGTCAGAATTCTCTTTCAAATTAAATTCGACTAAATCGCCTTGATCTAATTTCTTGAATCCTTCCATTTCAATATTAGAAAAATGAACGAAAATGTCTTCGTCCTCGTTCTCTCTTGAAATAAATCCGAATCCTTTGCGATTATCAAACCATTTAACATAGCCAGTCTGTTTAGCCATATAAATACTTACCCTTAGAGTTTTATTCTCTATTCGAAATTATGGAAAATTAGGTAGAAAAATAAAATCATATTTTAAAATTTTTTTAAAGATTACCCTCAAATTAGTCAAAAACCAATAACATGAAAAATTAAATCCAATTATTATATAGTACAGATGAGTATTTTTAAAAAAACACTAGAGCTATTGGAGAATTATAGGATATGCCCTCACTGTATCGGGAGATTGTTCTCTTTACTTGGAACATCAACAACAAATATAGAAAGAGGAAAAGCCCTACTTCTCTCGTTGACGCTGGAAAACCACAGGAAATACTTATCTGGGGAGCAAGAAGTTCCGGTAAAGAATCTCAACAATATTGCTATAAATGCTAATTTTAATCCCGCTTTAGAAGTATTAAAAAAAGAAGGAGTTAGTATCAAAGAAAGTAATACGGAATATAGCTGCTATTTATGTGAAAACCTTTTTAGCAATTTAGATCGATATGTAGAAGAGGGAATTAGAATTACAAGCGATTACGAGTTTAAGTCCTTCTTAGTAGGTTGCAATGTAAAAGCTAATATTATAAATAGAGAAGACAAAATTAAAGTAGACTTTAACATCTTAGAAGCAGAGTCTTTTAAAACTCATTTTAACCGAGAAATTGGCAAAATTTTGCAGAATAAGCTAAATCGAGAGGTTGAATTTGCTAAACCCGATCTTGTATTGGTATATCACCTTGATTTGCGTAATTTTACAATTGAACTTCTTCTTAAATCGTTATTTATTTTCGGAAGATATCAGAAACTAATAAGAGGGATTCCTCAAACCCATTGGGATTGTAGAAAATGTAGAGGAGCTGGGTGCGAGGATTGTCAACAAACAGGCAAACAATATCCTTCAAGTGTAGAAGAACTGATTACTCCTTTATTTGTACAAGCATCCAAGGCAGGATCCTCCAAGTTCCATGGAGCAGGAAGAGAAGACATTGATGTGAGGATGCTAGGGAAAGGAAGACCGTTTATTCTGGAGCTAAAAATGCCTAAAAGGAGATCACTTGAATTAAAGGAATTAGAACGAAATGTTAATGAAGTTAATATAGGAAAAGTAATGATAACAAACCTAAGAAAGAGTAGCAAAAGCGAGGTCAAGGAATTAAAATTAAATGCAGAAAACACGAAAAAATCCTACAAAGCTTTATGTGAATCTATGGACGAAATAACAAGCGCTTCTTTTGAAACAGTTTTACAAAGGTTACAAACAGAACTTGTCGGAGAAATTATTCAACAAAGAACTCCCGTCCGAGTATCTCATCGTAGAGCCGATATTGTTAGGCAAAAGAAAATTTATGAGATTCTAGGAAAGTATCTTAATGATAAACAATTTGAATTTCAAATTGTGAGTCAAGGAGGAACTTATGTAAAAGAACTAATCTCTGGAGATAATGGTCGTACAAAACCATCGTTATCCGATTTCTTTGGGACCCAATTAAAATGCGTAGAGCTTGATGTCATTGAAATTTTAAGTTAAAAATGGAACCAACCATTTAAAAGGATTAAATAAGAAACTCAATAACAATATATTGGTATATCAAAAAAAAAGCAAAATAGTAAAGTAAAAATACTATCAAACTTGATATTACTTAACAATATAATGTCCTTTAGGTGAAAATAAAGATTACGATACATAAGGGATACCGTAATAAGACTAGGAAGCGCCATCGAAGAAATGTCAGAGATAAGGGTCTTGGTTCTATTGAAAAATTCTTGATTGATTTTAATTCAAACGATAAAGTGGATATTATAACTAATCCTTCAGTACATAGAAGAGGAATGCCACATAGACGGTATCAAGGCTTAACTGGCACTATTAATGGGCGAAGAGGTCGATGTTATCTTGTGGATGTTAAAATTGGGAATTCAAGAAAGACTCTAATTATTGGCACAGAACATTTAAGATTAAGTAAAAGTACACAATAAGTAAAATTCTTACCATGTCAGGAAGAAAAGTAGATGAAAAAACCGTTTCTATCCCCGAAGTTAAAAAGATAATGGAGTATGTGAAAAAAGCGATAGAAGACATCGATGCCGAGGAGGGCATGTCACACTTCCAAGAGATCACGTACAGTTATGTCAACAAATATGCACGTATGACGGATGTTGAAGCCCAAAAGGTAAAAAAGCTTCTTGAGGAAAAATACAATTTAGAAGAGCAAATTGTAATTAACATCATAAATATATTTCCGAAAACCATTTTAGAATTAAAAACAATTTTGGAAAAAAGTCAAGTTGGAAAATCGTTAAAAGACGACCAATTATCGGAAATCATTTATCAACTCGAGGAAATCGTGTCATCTTAGGATCGCTTTTTTATTTAGTTGATGAGAGGGTTCTAAATAAAATTCTAACAACGAAGAATTTATATTGACTCGTTATTTTAAGATTTAGTGAACAAGGTTCTAACGATATCCTATTTTTGTCTATGAATTAAATTACTTATGGTAATCGGAAAAGGAAAAATCAAATTAATTGGTGTATATGGACAGAAGAGATCGATACAGAAGGGATTCAGGCAAAAGAAGGTACCCTCAAAGGGGTCCACGCAAGAAAAAACAATTCATAAAAAGAGAAAGAGAACTAATAATTCTAGATATATTGTTGCACGGATATCCTGAAAAAGATGATAAACCCAGTTGGGCAAAATCACCTATTGCACAGGTTTTGACTTTTCCCGATTTTGTTCTTTACGATGTAAAGTTGAACAAGGACTCGAATATAAAAGTTCAAGAAAAAAATCTGTACGAAAAATTTCTGAAACAAAATAAATTAGGAGAAGTCCTGAATAAATTAGACTACGACGACCTCACTGCTACTTCTAAGGCGCTTATTGAACCCATTTTAGAGTCCGAAGTATATAACTACGAGGAAATATTTCTAAACTTTTTTAATAATTCCACATCCATAACGCCAAGACTCCACGCACTGAAATTGTTGCCTGGAATTGGACAAAAGCACATGTGGGAAATAATAAAGGCAAGAGAAAAAGAAAAATTCTCCAGTTTTCAAGATATTGCTGAAAGAACTAGTATTTCTTCTCCTGAAAAGGTAATAGCATCGCGCATTATAAAAGAGCTACAAAGAGAGGGAATTAAATACTATTTGTTCTCTAAAACAAAGAAATATGAATAAATATAATGAGCGTAAATGAATTAAAAGCATTATTTAATTCGCTCAACTTTTACCCAAGTAAGAAGTTAGGTCAGAACTTCTTAGTGTGTAATCACATTCTACAACTTTTTTTAAACCAAGGAAATATTCAGGATTCGGATGTAGTATTGGAAGTTGGGCCGGGATTTGGCTTTATCACTGAAAAATTAATACAGCAAGCTAAGAAAGTAATCGCAATAGAATTAGATAAAAGGTTATCTTCTTTCTTAAGAATCAAATTCGCCACCGCTAAAAACTTTGAATTAATTACTGGAGATGCTTTGAAGGTTGAAATTCCTCCCTTTAACAAGGTAATTGCAAACATTCCATATACTATCACAGGTCCTCTTTTTGAAAAACTATTTTACAACGAAAATCCACCAATAGGGGTAATAACAACTGAAACTATGATTGCAGATCGCATATTTGATTATTCTAATTACAAAAAACTTTCCCGCATATCAATTTCAGTGAACACATTCATGAAGCCTGTCTTTCGAAAACAAATGAGGTCAGATTGTTTTTACCCTCAACCAAAAATAGAGATTTCGCTTATAAAACTGGAGCCAAATCAAAACCTGCCTGATTTCCTTCTTTCTGAGGAACAAAGACAATTTTTCCTTAATTTTTTAGGAGGCGTATTCCCTTATAAAAATAAAAATATTGTTAATGCAATCAAATTATATTTAAAAAAAGAAAATTATACTTTTCAAGATATTGATACGTTCGAGATTGAAATTAAGAATAGGTTTCTCGATAAAGTCAGACTTAAGGATTTGGAAATCTCAGATTTCCTTGCAACCTGTAAAATGATATACAATAAGATATTCGAGAAGTAATCTTGTTATGAACATACCTGATCCAATAATCCAATATGTTTCTAAAGATATCTATTCACCTTCGGACGATTCGTATTTAATTATTGATTATTTTCGTGATCGAGTCACATCCGAATCTTTTGATGGATTGGATTTAGATTCTATAACTAATATTGTTGACATCGGTACAGGTTCAGGGATTATCGCAATTTTTTTTGAATTAATCCACTCTAGCATAAAGAAATTCAATCCTCATATTCTAGCTTCTGATATCTCCTCAGAAGCTCTGCGTTGTGCGAGGCTAAACGCTTTGTTGAACAATAAAGAAACAAAAATCCAATTTGTTCAATCCAATTTGTTCAAATCATTTCCTAACCATTATGAAAAAAGTTTCGAAATAATCTTGTTTAATCCCCCATACTTGCCTTCAATCAAATCAATCAACCAGCCTGTAAAGCGTGATTTAAGCTGGAACGGCGGTTCAACAGGTTTGGAGATAATTTCAAATTTTTTAGAAGCTGCGAAAGATTTTATCAATTCCAAAGTAAAAGGTTTGCTCTACTTTATAAGCTCCAGCTTAACGAACGACGATTTATTGAACAAATTGGTGTCAAACTCAAGATTTAAACGAGAAATAGTCAAAGAAGTCCATATTTTTTTTGAGTCTATCTTCCTCAATCGCTTAACACTAGGCTAACTTAAAATGGGCGTCGATTTCGGCGTTTTTCTATAAGGTGAATACCATGAAGATTTAATTTTCTTTTAAGATTATTAAATAACAATTGTATCTCACTTTGATTGAAAACAGCTCTTTTATGGGCTTCAATCTGTGGTATAGGTAGCCCGTAATAATCGTTCAAACAAGAAATAGGCAGAATAAGCTTTGATATTAAGTCAGCCTTATCGCTTGCTTCTTTTATGTCGTGCTTTTCATTAATATAAAACTCTATTCTACAAGGAGTGTCATATTTGCTGGTTTTCAAGTAAAAAGCATAAAATTCGTATGGAAAGTAATAAGGAATTTCTTTTTTAACTCCTGTATCTCGGATTTTTTCAATTTCTCGCTTGCAATTAAATATACAACTTCTCTCTCTTAACTTTAGAATTCGATTGAATAAATCCATGTCAGTAAAGTAATTGAATATATTGCGATAATCGCATTGAAGGAAGTCTCTTAACTTAATTTGGGAAGGTTTTAAGTAAGATATCGAATCTCTAAGTAAGTGGGTTAAGGCTCGAGTTCTTGTGTCTTTTATTGAACCTATCAAAATTATGTTTTTTTCGTTACAATTTTCATAGAGCTTATGATATTCCTTTAATAGGGAGTCGTATTTCAAAGATATTTCTAAATCTTTCGAAAAAAGAAGGTTTATAGGGGTAACAACTACAGATCCGTCTAAAATTATCAAATCTATGTCGGAAGATTTATTAATCAGCTCGTTTAATAAACTAATTTCCATTAATGTCATTTCCATTGATATTTTCCTTTCGATAAGAGCTTCTTCAAGGCTCATAAACTCACTTTTGACTTTGTAGTTGTTAAAACCGCTTAAATCTGGAAAGTATTCAATGTGTGCATTGTAATTCTCCTTAAAACAATACTTAACCGCTATGGCCTTAAGAAACGAAAAATCAACATTTAGGAAATTTTTCACCACTGAACTTCCATCGACGCTTACAACATTTAATCCTCTCAAATTAGAATCAGAAACAGTAATTTTTAAAGATGCTTCTTTAATCAAGAACTTCGGATATCGTAAAAGTTCTGAGAAGTCTAGTTCTTTAAAATTCTCAATAATTATATCTACAAAATCTCGTTTAATCTTCTCGATTTCGACGCATTCTTTTGCAATTTTGTTAATATTTTTATAAAGAATTTGTTCTTTCGTCAATCCGGTAGGATTGTGATATTCGCTTGAAGTTTCGGACTCAAAATTTTCTCCTTGTGAGTCAAAGTCCTTAGATCTTAACGTCATTTAGAAAATTGATAACTAAGGGAATATTAATCTTTACGAGAGGTGAAATTTTTTGATTTATAAATAGTAATCGAAATAATAAGATTATATACTTGGAAAATTTATAATACTAGGGTATTAAATAAAAAGTCAAGCTAATATTAATATAGGTATGGACGAATACGATTTTACATTTAAAATTATGATGTTAGGAGATGCTTCAGTTGGAAAAACATCGCTTACAATTAGATATATTTCTGGCTCGTTTCTCGAAGATTTAAAACTCACCATAGGGGTGGATTTTTACTCCAAAACTACATCCTACAACAATAAGAAAGTGAAACTTCAGATCTGGGATTTCGGGGGCGAAGAACGCTTCAGATTTCTTCTTTCTCAATACTGTAAAGGAACTAACGGATGTTTTTTTCTTTACGACATAACTAATTCGGTTACTTTAGATCATCTCCCCGATTGGACTCAAATTCTACGAGAGTATGCTGGAGACATTCCAATAATCTTAGTTGGCTCGAAATTAGATTTAGCGGAATTTCGGGCTGTAGCTCATAAAGATGGCTTAAATGCGGCTAAAAAATATAATTTAGCTTCGTTTATTGAGCTTTCTTCTAAGACTGGGGAAAATGTAGAAAAAGGTTTCTATGAAATGACTAAAGCTTTATTTTACAAATATATAGACCATCAAGAATGGACTCTTTTGTAAAATATCAAAAAAAATATGGTTTATAAGTATAAACTAAACTTATCCATGTCTTCTTTTATTTTCAGCATTCTTTTTTCTTGTTCCTCTTCTGGGTCTACCTCTTGATGCTCCTCCACAATGTCGTAGCGCTCTTCTTGGTAAGACTTCTCGACTAACATTCCGTATCTTATGGCATAAGCGATCATTTCGGGTATTAGACTTACCATGCTTTTAAAACTAAAAATCCCGCTTAAACGGCTCAAGTGTTTTATCACCTCTGCGAAAGGATCAATATCTACTTCAGGTTCTTTCATTATAGCCATCATTCGCCTAAAAAACACGTCGTATAAAATCTCTAATTCCTCTTTTGTTAAATCGTATTCAGTCATTTTAGGTCTCCTAATTCTTTTATTTTTAATACCAAATCTTCAAATCATTGATGAAGTTAATATTTAATCAAGAATCCTAATTTAAAATTTATATTTGTAATATGAAATTGGTTTATGATCTATCAATGTAAAGTCGGAATAAAAAAACAGAGTAACTAAAATTAGCTTTAGATACAATTAAATGTCGCAAATTCTTAACTAAATAAAATTATGTTCTTTAAATATCTATTATTGTGGATACTTATAACTCCCGTTGTTTCTTTCGGATTTGAAGTAAATAATCAAATACTAACTGAGACTCTGCCTTATAACTCTTCAAGTTATGAATATCTCTGGGAAGAATATGAATTTGCTTCGGGAGATATCGAGGGTGATGATATTTTGACATACGGTGCCACATTCGGTCCATTTCACAACTATAAGGAGTTAACAGAGAAAATCATCCAATTAAACGATACTTTTGGTGAAATTGTGGAAGTTTTTTCCATTGGGAAAACATATTTTGGACGAGATATTTATTGCGTAAGGTTAACTGATGAAAAATATCAAGAACCCAAGACAGAAGTACTGTTCATTGCCCAACACCACGCTCGAGAACAAGTTACCGTCGAAAATGCGTTGTATTTCTTAGATAAGATTGCCTTCGAATGGAGTAAAGGAAATCAAACGATATTAGATATTTTAGGAAAAAAAGAGATATATGTAATTCCTTCTCTTAATATTGATGGTGCTTCCGTTATACACAAATTCCCATGGCAATGTAAAACTGCTCGACCTCTAGATGCCGATGGTGACGGTATTAGAGATGAATACGATGGGAAATCTCACATTTTTGAACCTTCCGATGTGGATGGAGACGGATTTATCGAATGTTACACTCCGGAGCACCCAAATTATTTAGGGGAAGTTATAGGATACGAGGGAATCGATTTAGATTCAGATGGAAAAATAGGCGAAGACTCTATAGGTGGAGTGGATCCAAATCGGAATTACGATTATGGTTGGGGAAATCCCGATTATTCCTCTGATAATTTCAACGACGACACTTATAGGGGTCCCTATCCCTTTTCGGAAAATTGTACAGCCAGATTAAGAGACTTTATTTTAGATCATGACTTTCGTATTGCAGTTTCGCTCCATTCCGGAATTGACGAATTATATTCGCCGGTTAATGCGTTTTACGAACCCAAAGAAGAAGGAGACACAGAATTATATAGGGAGGTTACAAAGGAGATAAGCGCTATTACGGGTTATAGACATTGGAACATGCCTGTCGGTAGAGAAGCTGGTCATTGGTTAAATTGGATGTATTGGAATGGGGAAGAAAACAGCAATATTGCGATTTGTTTCGAAATATATGGGAATCAAAAGGCTTTAACAGAAAAAACCGATTATAACACCGGATTGACAATATTAAAAGGAGTGTGGGATTACTTTAATCCACCGGCAAACAAAGTCATAGAAAATTGCGAGTTGATTTATCAAGCATTACTCTATTTGACAATGGTATCGTATTACGATCCAAAGAGTCAGGGTATCGCGTTCGAGGAAGGCTTCTTTTTCATTGTTTTTTTAAGCACATTAAGCTTAATGGGTGTAAACGCGTTAATAACAAAAAGAATGCAAATTCGACCGCGTTAAAACCGTAGGTGAATGATTTTAGCAGTCTTCAAAACTCTCATAGCCCTAACCATTCTTTTTGTTTCCTTAGACCAATTTTGATGAGTAGGAATATTGTATCCGTTTAAAATAGAGCTGACTAATTCAATGCCTTCTAATTTGTTTAAGACGAATCTATTTACATTCCTCAAAGCAAACTTTAATCTCAAATTCGAACCAACCTTCTTTGCTCTTCTGTTAGTGACTCTTGTTGCCAACTTGGAAACAGCATCAAAAATCATCTCTCCACCGGGAAATCGATCTCGAAATGTCGTAAGTAGACTAATAATTTCGTTTTCTGTGAAATAGTAAACAAAACCTCCCGCAATTATAAAAATGCCTTTCTCTACTTCAATCTGCATGTCTTCTATCCAAGAATAATCAAAAGCGGACTTTGCAATGTAAATGACTCTATCAGGTTCAGGAAGTAATTCTTTCCTTAGCTTTATTATTTCTGGTAAATCCACATCCACCCAATTAATATTACCATTATTAAGTCTATAGAAAGTTGTGTCTAATCCGCTGCCAATGCTTACAATGGTGGCTTGTGGATGATTTTCAATATATTTTTTCGCAGTGTCGTCAAAATGTCTAGCTCTTGCGAGAAGTCCTATAGCTCGCCATTCTCCTATCTTTTCAATTTCGGAAAAATCGTAATCTAAATTATTGATTAATTCATACGCTTTAGGATCGTCCAATATCTCGGGATATTTGGGTGCGTAAGTAGCTCTAGCCCATAACGGTCCAAGCATCGTTTCCGCTACTTTTTCGGTAATATCGACTTGAAGTTTCATTTTTCTATGAGATTTATTACCTTTTTAAATACAATACTAAGAATTAGTAACCTATAAGAAGGGAATAAATATAAAAATAAAGTGAAATACACCTCCTATTGCTAAGGCTATACTTATTTCTAGTACTGATATTTTTAATGCGTAAATCCAGTTAGTTTGTTTCGCTATTACAATTATCGTCGCAAAACATGGTATGTATAACATCGTTATCATGCTAAAAATCAACATCTGGGACGGACTCATAAGATCCAAAATCGTTAAACCTAGACTACTGGCTAAAACGGACAGCAATACTAAAGTTAATTCTTTACGTAAAATTCCATAAATTAGGAAAACTCCCGTTATCATGGGTAAACCTAACCATAATACAGTAATCGGTGATAAAATTACATTCAAAGGCTCTAACAGATTAAACATTAGCAATACTTCGAGTATAGCTCCAAGAACAATGATTAAGGGTAGTGCCTTGTAAATAAATTCTTTAGATCTCAGCCAAGTTTGCTTTAAGATAACATTATAGTTCGGGATCCTATATTCGTGCATTTCCATTATCAACTCACTACAACTTCCAGGCATTACTTTCTTTAAAATTCTACCTACTATCAAAATTACAGTAAAATTAATGAAAAACAAGAAAAAAACCCAAAATGGTCCGAGATATTTACCCACTAAACCAAATACGACAGTTAAAACTGCTGCACAAGGAATAAGTGATGTTAACGCAACTGAAATCATCTTTTCTCTTTCTGTTTCCATAATTCTGCAGCCTGCACAGGCAGGAACATTACATCCGAATCCTAGTATCATAGGAATCACTGTTTTTCCGTGGACTCCTAACACATGCATAAATTTATCCATTAAAAACGCAGCTCGAGGTAAATAACCCGAATCCTGAAGTATTTCTATAACTAAGAAAAAAGGGATAACATAAACTAACACTCCTCCAATTGCTCCAAAAAATCCTCCTACAGCTCCATCCCAGAGGATTAATACTATTGGATTTGTGTCTCCCCAAAGTAAATGAACATAGTCGGTAAATAAACCATATATCTCATCTACTAATCCTCCCAAATAACCTCCTAATGTAATAGTGAAAAAATATATCCCATATATAATTAACGCAAGAATTATATAACCAAAAACAGAATGAGTGGTTAAGTGTTCTAGCTTGTCTTTAAGAGTTTCTTTTCTCAGATTCGCTTCCGGCTTCTCAATTAATGCTTCATTTACAACCTTTCTAATATTATTATAAATTTCGGAGGATATAATAGTATTGGTATCTTCTCCATGTATTTCTTGCAACTCGTTAGTGTATACCCGTGATTTTTCGATGATATTTTTTAATTCCGGGTTTTGACTGAAAATCTTAAATATTTCCTTGTCTTCTTCTAACAATTTAATTGCTAGAAATCGAGAGGGATATCTAAATTCTAACAATTGATCTTTAAAGCGTTCAATTTCAGCGACTATTCCGCTTAATCTAACTTCAACTTCTTTTCCATAGGTTAAAATTGAGGCTAAATTCGGAAATTTAAATTCAGATTTAATGGGTGTACCAACCTCTAAATGTTCGTGAATGTGTCGAGTGCGATGATAACCGTGGGAATGGTGCTTTCTCACTTGCTTTTCGTGATGATGTCTATGGGGGTGACGAAAAACTACCATTTCGATCGCTTCCTCTAATAATTGGTGTACTCCTTTTCCATGGACTGCCACTACGGGAATAACTGGAAGTTTAAATATCTTTTCCAATTTTTCAAAATCGAGATCTAATTTCCTCTTTCTTAATATGTCCATCTGATTAACAGCAAGGACGATTGGAACCTTGAGTTCAAGCAATTGAAAAGTAAAAAACAGATTCCTTTCAAAATTCGTAGCATCTATTACATTGATTATAACATCAACATCATCTGATACGATGTATTCCCTGCTAACAATTTCCTCTAAGGAATAGGTGGATAGACTATAAATTCCGGGTAAATCTACGATATTAAAATGATAACCTAAGAACTCTAGTTGTCCCTCCATTCGCTCTACAGTTTTTCCAGGCCAATTTCCAATTGTCTGTGATAATCCAGTTAATTGGTTAAAGATGACTGACTTCCCTACATTAGCATTTCCAGCCAATGCGATATTTATAGTCTCTAATGATCCCTTTCCCATAAATCTTTTTTTGGATTTAGGAATGTGACAACTCATTTCAAATCCTCAAATTCTTCTTTTAAAAATAGTTTGTTATTAGTAAAAATAGAACTTAAGCAGCACATGTATTATTACAATTTACAAAGATTTTAGCTGCTAATCCTCGTCCAATAACCAAAGAAGTACCTTTTACGATTATCTCAATAGGACCTCGAAAAGGTGCGGAATTTTTTTTTATAATTTCAACACCAGGAACAATACCTAAATTTGCCAACCTTATTTTTGCGTTCCTTCCCGACTGAACGCTTAACACAATTAATTGTTCTCCCTTATCACATTCAGTCAAGCATTTAACTAGGCTAGTACCCTTGGAAATTGGTATCTCTTTCATTTTAAATCAAGATAATTAATATCTATAAAAAGTTATTATTATCAAGTTACTATTGGTATGGTTCCTTTTAAATATTTAGGTATACCTAAATAAAAGAATTATATAATAAATTTATATTGACTCTGAATTGAAGAACTAAAAATTATTGATAGATAAAGCAAATCCAATTTAAATTTTAGATACTATTTATAAAGAGAAAAGTAAATCAACGATTCTATAATTTATAAGCATTTAAAAAGAAATGATTATCTCTTAACTTGACCCATTTTTATTCTCTCCTTTCTTAGATAAATCCAAAAAAAACTTAAATATAACAGTTATATTCTTTTATTTAATTTGGAAATCCATTTGTCTTATTTAGTAAAATATTAGGTGTTAACATATACACGGTACAAATAACGAAGAAACACTAAAAAAGGACAAGGAAATATACCCCGATGAGAACCTTAATCCATCCGTGATATTTTTAGGTTTGAAATATTGGTTAAAACGTATTAAGTTCAATACAAAATTCTGGCTTACTTATTTAGTAATTTTTGGAATCTGGTTAATAAGTGGGTGGGTGGTATTTGGAATAGATTATTACATACAACACGCGCTTTTTATAATAGATATAATTTACCTTGTCATACCAATTGGAGTAATAATAATTGGTCCAAAGTACTTGAAATCCTACATTCAATTAGTTTTTTCCTGCGAGTCAATTTTCTTAAAAAATGAAGATTTTAAAAAATTCATGTTTCTGACTAAAGACTATATTAACAGTCTCAAAGGATTTAAATGATTGAATCTGTTTGAGCCTAACCTTCTGTCTTATAATTTGCTGATTTTTTTTATAATTATAATTACTATTTCTCAGAGTTTATTTCCAGTGGAAATCTAACTGAAAGCTTATTAGAAAGAAGTGATTATATTAATGTATGCCAACATGT
>JAHPYY010000095.1 GCA_019058515.1 Promethearchaeota archaeon | reverse complement strand
GAACTTGTTGAATATGGTCATACAGATGACGGTGATTCATCTTCAAGCCTTTTTGAGTCCATTCCTGGATTTGATGTTTCACTTGTAGTTTGTTCCACATTTCTAGTCATCGCAATCGTAACTTTCGTTAAAAAATTTAAAATGTAAAATTAAAACTCTAATTTTTTCTTATTTTGTTCTACATTGAATAAATTTTTACTCTTTTACCAAGTATACAAATATAAATCTTTCAACTAGTATGTTAAAAAAAAAAGAAATTAAATAGGGTAATCGTTCTTTGTACCCATTAAAGTGGTTGTGTCTTCGATCCACTGCGACATTTCTTTATCTACTCGACAGAACGTAACAATTTTATCTAAATCTTGCAGTTTGGTAAATGAGCATTCTACAAGTACATCCCAACCTCCGTATATAGGAGTTGCGTATGTTATTTTCCAGTCCTCTTCTGGAACTGTTGATTTTAAACCCATTAATTTGGTAGCAATTTTCCATTCAGTGCCTATTATCTTTAATCTAATTAATATATAGCCTCGATAATACATTTACAATACCTCATTTTCGTTTTTCATTATTTTTTCGCTTTTTGTTTGTTCATATTCAATTTCCTTTACCTGAGTGGAGTTCGTAGAATCATTAGCTGTCTTAAGGGTATTTTTAACTCTAAATCCAATTTCGCTTTGCAAACCCCATAATGGAATAAATCCGTAGCTAAGTTTTTGATTAAATGTGCTATTACTGTCATATGTTCCTAAATTTAAATCATATAAACCGTATGTGGATTCTCTTGAAACAACACTAGCAAATCCTCTATATAGTTTTAGTTTCACACTTCCAGTGACTTTCTCATTTACAGTATTTATAAAGGCTTCTAACGCCTCTCTTAATGGGTCGACCCATAAACCCTCATAAATTAATTCCGTCCATCTCTGATCAATTATTGTCTTAAAAGAATTTTCGTGTCTAGTACACACATATTTTTCAAGATCTCTATGTGCTTTCATTAAAATAAAAGCCACTGGAAGTTCGTATACTTCCCTTGACTTTAATCCAATCGCTCTATCTTCCATATGGTTTACTCTGCCTATTCCGTGTTTACATCCAATGTCGTGTAACTTTCTAATCAATTCGACGCCATTCATCTTTTTGCCATTCAAACTAACTGGTACCCCTTTTTCGAAACCTAAGTGGAGATATTCAGGGGTATCAGGAGCCATTTCAGGTGAGATTGTCCAATCGTAGCAGTCTTCGGGAGGCTCTATTTCGGGGTGTTCTAAAATATCGCATTCTGCGCTTCTCCCAAAAAGATTCTCATCAATACTGTATTTTTGATTTTGTTTTTTGATCGATATCTCATGTTGTAGAGCATACTTGATTTCTTCATCTCGACCCATATTCCATTCTATTAATGGCTGCAATATTTCAATATTAGGCGCATAAGCTCTTATTGTTATATTGAATCTTATTTGATCATTGCCTTTTCCAGTGCATCCATGAGCTATTGCTTCTATTTTCTCTTGCTTGGCAATTTTTATGGCCTCAATAGCTATCAACGGTCTTCCAAGTGCTGTACTTAAAGGGTAAATTCCTTGATATAGACTGTTTGCTTTAATAGCTTGAAAAAGATATTCCTTTACAAACTTATCTTTTAAATCAATTGTAAAATGTCTTATCACGCCTAACTTGTATGCTTTTTCTTCAATTTCTTCAAAACTGTAAGGATCTGCAAATTCTTGGCCAAGATCAGCTGTAAAAGTATATATTTTAGACTTATATTTCTCTTGCAGCCATTTTATCATACAAGAAGTATCTAGACCCCCAGAATACATTAATAAAATTTTTTCATATTTTTCTTTTTTCGGTCCTAATTGTATCATAATCTCAACTTTTATTTTGTTATTGTAAATTTTAATCATATAGGAAACATAGGAATTGATTTTATTCCTTCAGTCTCCTTAAAATTAAACATTATATTCATATTTTGGACAGCTTGTCCTGCAGCTCCCTTAAATAAATTATCAATCGCTCCAATAACGATTAATTTACCTGTTCTTTCATCAAGAGCGACCCCAATATCACAATAATTTGATCCTTTAACCCACCTTGTTTCTGGGAACACACCATTCTTGGTCAAACGAATGAAAAATTCTTTTTTATAATATTTATCAAAAATTTCTCTAATCTCGACAATATTTAACGATTCCTTTAGGTTTAAATAACAACTACAAAGAATACCTCTATTCATTGGCACAAGATGAGGTATGAAAATCACATTTATGAGACTATTATTCTTATCTTTAAGCTGTTCTTCAATTTCTGGTATATGTCTATGACTTAAAATATTATAAGCCTTTACATTTTCATTACATTCGGAAAAATGTGTTGCTAAATTTAAGTTTCTACCTGCTCCAGACACCCCTGATTTTGCATCGACGATTACATTATCTAACTTTAGTAATCCTTCTCTAACTAGTGGTAATAAACTCAAAAGCACACAGGTGGGATAACATCCTGGATTAGCTATTAATTTTGCAGTACTAATTTCTTGTCGATTCCATTCACTGAGACCATATACAGCCGTTTTTAGTAGACATTTGCTGTGAATTTCGATTTTATACCATTCTTCGTAAGCTTTCGAGGATTTTAAGCGAAAATCTGCGCTAAGATCAATAACTTTAACCTTTTTTAGGAGATTTTCCGAAATCAACGAAGAAGAAACTCCATGTGGTAGTGCTAAAAATATCACATCAACGGAGGATGCCAACATCTCGAGTTGGGGCTCTAAACAGCTAAGATCACATATGTTATTGAAATTATTATAGATTGAGTGATATAACTGTTTATTATGATGTTCAGAAGTTAGTGCTTTTATCTCAACTTCAGGATGATGACTAAGAATTCTAACTAATTCTGATCCAACATATCCTGTTGCACCCATTATTCCTGCTTTTATCATAGTTGTATTTATCTTTTAATGTTTAATCTGTTGTATAACTTCATCTAATACTTCTAAACCCTTATCAATCTCGTCTTTTGCTACAATTAACGGTGGGAGAAATCTGATAACTTTTTCACCAGCGTTTAATAAAAGTAACCCTTTTTCCATACACTTTTCAATAATAGTTTTTACAGAGCAACTTAATTCTATACCAAGCATCAATCCATAACCTCTTACATCTGAGATTATCTCATATTTTTCCTTTAATTGATATAATTTGTCTTTAAAGTATGTTCCTTGTGTTTTCACATTTTCAAGAACTCCGTCTTTAAGCAACTTATTTAAAACAACTTTACCTGCTGCACATGCGAGGGGATTACCACCAAAAGTTGATGCATGATCACCCGGTTGAAAAGTATCAGCTTTTTTCTGATTTGCTAACATAGCTCCAATAGGAAATCCCCCTCCCAATCCTTTAGCCAAAGTAATGATATCGGGTAATACATCATAAAATTGATATGCAAAAAGCTCACCTGTTCTGCCTAATCCACATTGTACCTCGTCAAACACAAGTACTACATCATTTTTATCACAAAGAGAACGTACTTTTTGCAAATATGCCTTATCGCAAGGACGAATACCCCCTTCTCCTTGGATAGGTTCAATAATTATCGCACATGTATTTTCATTAACTGAATTTTCTAATTCGTCAATATTATTAAATTCGACATAGGAAAATCCCGGTATTAATGGGCTAAAACCTTTTTGATATTTGGTTTGACCTGTAGCTGTAACAGTTGCCATAGTTCTTCCATGGAAAGAACCTTTCATCGTGATGATTTCATAGCAATTTTTTCCGTGAAATGTTGTTCCATATTTTCTACTTAACTTAATTGAAGCTTCCACAGCTTCAGCGCCACTATTACAATAAAAAATTTTATCAAAACAACTATTCTGGGTTAATATTTCTCCTAATTCAATAGAGGGAATTATCCAATACAAATTCGAACAATGTTGCAATTTAGATAATTGTAGAGAAATTCCATTAATGTAATCGCTATCGCAATAACCTAAAGCATTTACAGCTATACCTGATACAAAATCTAAATAAATTTTACCTTCACTATCCCAAAGATATACTCCTTTTCCTTTTTCTAATACGAGAGGAAATTGACTATAAGTATTCATAATAACTTCTTTTCCTCTTTCGATCCATTCATTCATACCTTTTTATCGACTCTCTTCATTAATTTATTTATAATATTAATTTTCGCAATATCTAAACATAGTTCCTATTCCATGTTGAGTGAATATTTCTAGTAAGATACAGTGTTCAATTCTTCCATCGATTATATGAACCATTTTGACTCCATTTCGAATTGCATCAATACTTGAATTTACTTTTGGAATCATTCCGTCAGAAATAACCCCTTGATTTATAAAAGATAAAGCTTGATCAATACTCATCTCAGAAATCAGTGTACTTTCGTCATTAACATCCCTAAGTACCCCTATTATATCTGTAAGAAATATGAGTTTTTCAGCATTTAATTCTCTGGAAATCGCTAACGCAACATCGTCAGCATTTATGTTATAAGTGTTTCCTGTACTATCCTTGCCGATAGGTGCAATTACAGGAATTATGGAGTCATTAATTATCTCATTCAAGAAGTTAACGTTAACGCTCTTAACTTCTCCAACATATCCCAAATCTATTCCATCAATAACTTTTCTTCTAACCTCTAGCAAATTTCTGTCTTTTCCGCATATACCTAATGCATCAATACCTTGTGATTGAATGTCTCCAACAATTCCTTTATTAACCTTACCTGCTAACACCATTTCAACAACTTCAAGTGTTTCTTCGTCTGTAATTCTAAGACCATTAGAAAATTTTGGTTTGATATTTAGTTTTTCTAACATTTTATTTATTGAAGGACCACCCCCATGAACAATAATTACATTAATACCTACTAATGCCAAAAAAACAACGTCTTCTATAAATGAATTTTTAAGAGTTGAATCTTTCATCGCACTCCCTCCATACTTTATGACAAAAGTCTTTCCATAAAATTTCTTTATGTAATGGAGCGCTTCTACCAAAATTTTTGCTTTATTACTTTCCTCATTCATGATTATAACCTAATTATGTTCGATATTGCCCATTAATTCTTATATAATCATAACTTAAATCACATCCCCACGCAGTTGCCTTTCCATTCCCATCATTCAGCAAAACTTCCACAGTAATCTCAGTTTCCTTTAAAATTTCTTTAGCTATGTTCTCATCAAACTTTAGGGGAATTCCTTTTTCAATAAGTAGAACTGTATAAGATCCGTTTTTAAATCTTATAGAAACTTTCGATAGGTCAAATACTACACCAGAATATCCCATTGCAGCTATAATTCTTCCCCAATTAGCATCTTCCCCAAAAAATGCTGTTTTCACAAGATTAGAATTAATTATTGATTTACTCAATATCTTAGCATCTTTATCGGAATTAGCACCCTTGACATTTACAGTAATTACTTTACTAGCTCCTTCACCATCTCTTATAATTTCCTTAGCCAAATATAAATTAACTTGATGAAGGGCGTGTTTAAAAATACGATAATTACGATCTTCATTCCTAATTTCGGGATTTTTACTCAATCCATTAGCTAACACTATTACAGAATCATTTGTACTCATATCACCATCTACAGAAATCATGTTATAAGACTTATTAATGCTTTCATTCAATGCCTTTTTTAACAATTCTCGCGAAATATTTACATCTGTGGTGATGAATGAGAGCATTGTTGCCATGTTTGGATGAATCATTCCCGAACCTTTAGCCATCCCTCCAATTCTAACTTTTGTATCAGCGATACTAAATTCAAAAGAAATTTCTTTAGGGTTAGTATCTGTAGTCATAATAGCTTCTGCAGCTAAATGTGCATCGATAGCAGTCGTTCCAATATTCTTATATGTTTTTTCAATACCCTCAATAATAACATCAATTGGTAATGGAACCCCTATAATTCCTGTAGATGCTGTTAGTACTTGATTTATATCCAGGTTTAAACAAGAAGCTAACTTTTTTGCCATAACCTCATTATGAATTTTTCCAATTTCTCCGGTACAAGCATTTGCGTTTCCACTGTTAATGATTATAGCTTGGATTAACTTTTTTTTCCGAATTAAGTTCTGATCCCATAATATTGAAGCTGCCTTTACCATATTTGTAGTAAAAACACCGCAAGCCTTTGCTGGTACTTCACTATAGATGATCGCTAAGTCTTTTTTGACTTCTTTGATCCCAATATGGTTTCCAGTAGCGTGAAATCCTCTGGAACATGTAATTCCGCCTTTGATTTTTTCTATTCCAATAGTCTTATTTCCCATTTTTTAAGTTTTTGTGATAGTTTTATTATAATTTCATCTTTATAAAAAGAATAAAAACAAGGGTGATAATAAAAGAAAGAAGAACATCAATACTTGTTTTTAATAATAATTATAAACGGCGCCGCGCCGGTCTCGGAACATTAGGTGCTTTCTTAAATTGTACTCTTACAATTTCGCAAATCTTATGAGGATCAAGTTGATTCAATCTTTAAAGCACCAACACAATATTATTATTATTTTTAGATAGGATTATAAACATATAAAGTTTAGGAAAAAATAAACAAATCTGACAAATTTCTTATTTTTCTTAAAAAAGGTACTTATAAATAGTGATATAAATAAAAGGAGTCTCGAAAAATAATGCGTTTATTAAATTATTTTT
Source organism: Promethearchaeota archaeon (assembly GCA_019058515.1). Next base: position 1,794 of record JAHPYY010000095.1, on the reverse strand, counting down.
ATATCACTCAATCACTCTATAAATATTTAATGTTTTTGTTTGAAAATTTTTCAATTTGTTGTTCATGAGAGGATTTTTTTAATAAGATTCTCTCTAAGAATCTTGGCGTTCTGTACGCCTTCTAATCTTTTTAATAACATATCGTTTATGGATTCTTTACATTTTAAAATTTCTTCAATATAAAGATTAATCTCCTTTTTAGAGGGAGAACCTTGACTAATTCTTTTTTCTAAACAAAGATCAAGATTCAATAGCACCTGAATATGTTCTCCTGATAATTCGATCTTTTTTCCAATTACTTCATACATCTTTTTCTCTATTTTAACTTTATTTAGCAAATCTTTTGGGTGCTCTAAATTACTTATAAGTAGAGCGACAATTTTATGTGATTGTCTAAAAGGGATATTATACTCTTCCACTAATAATTCAGCTAAATCTAACGCAAGTATATAGCTTTCTTCAATACTTTTTCTCATCTTCTCCTTCTTAACAGTAATAGTTGCGAAAATCTCCTTTAATATATTTATTACCGAAGATATTACTTCAAATGAGTTTTTTAATGGTATCTTTAAATCCTGAAAATCCCTGAAATATCCTGTAGGAATTGCTTTAATAATCATTGCAGCATTGAATAGGTTTGAAATGACTTTTGAACATTTACTACGTATTAATTCAATAGTGTCTGGATTTTTCTTTTGGGGCATAACACTTGACACAGAACAAAATTCCTCAGCTATTTCTATAAATCCAAATTCATTGGTGGACCAAATTATCAAGTCTTCTGCCATTCTCGAAAATTGAACAGCTAGCAGAGATAAACTCGTTAGAGTTTCGTAAATATAATCTCTCGAACTCGTTGCGTCAATAGAATTGTACACTAATCCATCAAAACCCAATAATTCTGATGTTCTTGATCTATTGATTTTAATGGAGGTTCCTCCTATTGCGCACGCTCCAAGTGGATTTTTATTGACTCTTCTATATATTTCGTCAATTCTCTCTAGAGATCTTAAAATTTGAGCAATATAATTGTTAATATAATGAGAAAATACTCCTAATTGGCCTGCTTGTATGTGAGTATACAAGGGGAGATAAGAATTTACATTATTTTTAGATAATTTTAGTAATATTTCGATAAACCCTAATAACAATTTTGATAGGTTATTTAATTCCTTTCTTATCTTTAATCTTAAATCAACCGAAACTTGATCATTTCGTGATCTACCAGTATGAATTTTTCCCCCTATCTCAATTCCAATTTCATCAATAACCTTGTTTTCTATAAAAGGGTGTATATCTTCAAAATTTCCTTTTAATTCTAAATGGTTTTTCTGCACATCATTCTTTATTTTTTCCAATGCAGTTAAAATTTTGTAGATCTCTTCGCTATTTAGGACTTTTTGTTCGAATAGCATAACATCATGGACTTGTGTTCCAATTATATCTTCCTCAATAATCCATAAATCGTCGTTCAAAGACGAGAGAAACCTAAGCGAATCATTGGTAAGAGGGGTATTGATTCTAGTTCTATATAAATTATTTCCCATTTAAATTACATTCTTTCCAATTTAATTATTAATATATTAGTTTTACAACGCATTAATTTTTAAGGATCTAATGATATGATAACATGATTTATGAATATAGGTATTTTAAAATCAAATTTATACGGGTTTTACCAGATTGAACGAAGAAAATACAATTACAACTCGGTATGGGGTTTGTTCTAAGGATTGTTATGGAGCATGCGTCTTTAACGGTGAATGGAACGACCAAGCCGAAGAGAAGAAATTT
>JAHPYY010000094.1 GCA_019058515.1 Promethearchaeota archaeon | reverse complement strand
TATACACCCCCACCTTCACTTGTAAGAGTGGTTTCGTTACCTTGAAACTCCATTTTAACAGAAGCACCCTCTAGAGGAATATTTCTTGATAAATCTTGAATTGAAATATTAAATTCTAATGGATCCCCGTTAAAAATTGTGATAATTCCGTCAGTGAATTTATCAGAGGGAAAGTTAACATCGAATATTCTTTCTCTAACTCTTAAATCTATATAAGCGTTTCTTGTTTCGTAATAGTTCTTCTCGAATGTTAGAAAAATCGCATAACTTCCAACTGACCTGATTTCTGAATCGAAATCAAATACATACTCATTACTGCTTCGTATTAAATTGATATTTGAACTTGGAACTCCAATGGGTTTACCTTCATCATCTAATTTGTACCAATAATAATACGCTTTATCAGCACCTCCTATTGGCAAGCCAGATAAAGAGTCTACAAATCGATAGGTAAAATTAAACGAATCTTGAACCCAAATCGTAGTAGAATTGTGAAGTAATGAATTTGTGCCATTTATAACAGTGGGTCGGCTTACGATCGTAAGTTCGAAATCTTGATCCTCTTGTATTGTATGATTTTCTCTGTATGCTGAAATAGAAATATCATAAACTCCAACATTAGTAGCATCTGCTGTATCTAATTGAAAGGTGTAATAATCTGGATACGATGGATGTGGAGTAAGAACACCAGATCCGAATTCCCAGTTGTAAGTTAAATATGCTCCAGTTATTAATGATCCTGAACTCTGGTAACAAACAGCATAGTTAATTACGGTTAATGCATACTCTGATGTCTTCATATTGGAATATTCTGCTAGAGTGTTGAAATCACATACGCTTAATGAGGTCGATTTCGCATTTATATTAATCAATAAATAGTATGGCAAAGGATCAGTATATCCTATTTTGCTACCACTAATTCTTATCCAATATTGCTTACTTGAATTTCCTGCTGAAAATCGGCTTGAATTAATGGTAGCTGAAAAAATACCATTCCCCACCTCTTTAAACATAGGATCAACGGCAAAAAGAATGATATCTTGTAAAGATCTTACTTCGCATTTAATCTCATCGGGAGTATTTATTGTTGAGTACACAATTGAGGACCCAGATGAGTCTTCGGATGTAAAATTAACGGAGAATGTCATATTTTCTCCATAAGTAACTGAATCAGGACCAGAAAATTGAGTGAAATTAGTACTATAATCTTCAATATCCAATAGTAGAGTTATATTCATCTCATAGTACTGATTATCATTGAAGGAAATATTACAAGTCTGTTCCCAATCACCTTTCAACCATTGTGATGGATCCACTCCTGTTATATTAAGATCATAACCATTACCAAAATAAAAACATGTGAAATTGTATTCATATCCTTCTAAATGGCAAAATTTGAGATCACTATTTATAGCTCCATATGCAATTCCATTTGAATCAGTTGTTAAATTTGCAAAAGATGGGCTATTTATATTAGCTGGGTCTGTGCTATTTACTTGTATAAAAACTCCTTGTATAGGTAGTTTTTCTGTATTATCAATAACTCTCAGTGTTAATTTGGACAATGAAGTTCTATTATAAATATTCCAAGTCTCGGTTGTATTTACTTCAATCGTTCCATTACAAATAGTAGAGTTAGTACCTTTGCATACAATCCTTAAACCGTTGGCTTGATAATTATCATTAGTTAAATTAGCGCAGGTTTCATTTGGGGTACGTATATAGATTTGAATGAAATCTTGTGTATCTGCTATTCCATCATAGGATTTATCTAAAATCAAATAATCGTCAGAGGAATATCCATTTTCATCGATATAATAGATGTAAACATGTGTTAAGTCATCTTCCATGTCATTTAATGTTATATTTGCCGAGAGTATCTTATTTTTTACAGATGCCGATTTATTAGTGTAAATTAATTCGTTAACAAGGAACTGAGAACCCGCACCATACTTATTGGTTTTATTAACCCAATAAGAACTAGTGAAATGTCTTGTTGTTGTTGTATAATCTGTTTTAAATGCCGAACTATAAGCTAATTTTAGGGGATTGCCTATATAATCATCATTATCGTAATATGCCTCGTAATAATACGAATTATTTTTCCAACGAAATGTTGCGGTTCCATTTTCGCTAAGTTGTATTTGATCTAAAAGGGGTCCTGGACCTCCTCCGGAGTCATCGTAAATTTTAACGTATCCATAGTTTACAGGGTTATCTTCAACATCAACTATTTGAAAATCTATTGTTGTCATGTTCAAAATAAGTTCTTCTGTAAAATAAAGCCCCGTAAAATTATAATATGCGGAAGTATCGTTATAGACAACGACTTCATTGTGTCCAAAAGTACCAATTGTATAATTAACAGTGAGATTATATATACCGTGAGTAAGATTATGAAATATAATTTCTCCCGTATCATCAGTATTCGATGTATTATATATTATAGGAGCACTTGCGTGAGTACCAGAAGCGTTCATTAAGGTTACTTCAGCATTTGGAACGATCCTTCCATCGATATCGTAACAAATGACTGTGACTTCAGCAAATTTTTTTTGTTCCTCGCTTAGTGATATGTCTATAATTGAATTATTATAGAGATATTCAATATCTTTAGGGGTCAATTCGTAATCGTAAATTCTCACATCATCTATCCATCCATCGAAATAACGATTTGACGTAGACCCTTCCCTTGCTGATAACCACAAAGGTCCTGTGTCAGCTCTTATTGCTCCACCTACCGTAGTTTCTGTATGTTGCCACAGTCCGTCAAAATATAATTTTTCATCTGGAGTTGAAACATTAAATGTTCCTACAAAATGATGCCATTCATCACAGTCGGTTACATAATATCCAGGGTACATGTATCTCCAGCCACCACTTTGAGTACAAACAATAAAGTTCATTCTATTAGAATTGGCACTATATGTTCCTAAGATATATGCATTGTATTTGCTAACAAGTTGCCAATGTCCTTGATAGTAATTGGAAAATGATGATTTAACCCAAGCAGAAACAGTTATTTGCTGTGTTGGATTAATACTTGGAAGATTTACGTATTGATTGACACCATTTGTATACAATGAATAATTTCCAGACTTTCCAACATCATGTGAATAAGTAGGGTTGTTTACAGTGTTTCCATCATAATTTCCCACCGAATCAACAGCAGTCGTTCCAGTACCTTCTTCAAAATTATAACAGGCAAGACCAAAGCGGTTATCCTTATTGTAATAATTCGAATCTGAACCAATTGTATCATTTCCATAATATAAAAATACATCGTCCTCAGTTGCTTCTGCTAAACAATCTGTTTCAAACCAAATTGTCGCATTACCTTTAATAGGATGATCCTTTTGAGGATAGTAAGTCCGTAAGATTCCGTTTTCTACAATTCTCACATCATCTAAATCACTCTGTAAACCTAATTGGGTGTAATTAACCTCTACTGAAACAGTATGATTCACTAAGTCCACTGTATAAGGATTTTTTATAGTTATTTGCCTTCTGTTTTCAAAATCGTCGTTCCACCATGATTCTGTTGAGAATGCTTGTAACTTAGGTGTTTCAGCTATATCAGATTTTAAATTATCGGTTTTTGTTAAATCTGAGTTAGTATTTGAATTACTTAAATTAGTAGGATTTAAGGTAAAGAGAAGATAAACTCCTGTAAATGCCACCATCAACAGTAAAATCATTGATTTTAGTTGAATCCTTGAAAAGGCTATTTTTAATTGTTTTATTTTCATTTATTTATTCACTTTTTTGTAAATAGTTTGTTATCAAATTTGTGTGTAAATTAGAAAATATTATCATATAAAGACTATATGCTAATATTAGAAATCCATGTTAATAAAACTAATAAAGTTAGCATATTAAAATTTTTATTTTTGCATATGGTAAAGGATAATTACGTAACAAAGTTGACTATTTCAAGAATTAGTCATATGCAAAATTAATGTGTTAATTAATGAGATTTTTTTAGCAATAAATAGATTTTACGTTTCTTGGGATTTTGTGGATTATCTATAACGAAACCACCGTTAAATTGAGCAAATAGGTTAACAACTTCTTTAATTTTATCTATTTCATTATTTGATTTGGGGTAAAATTGAATTACTAATTTCGCGCCGATTCGTGTAATATCGTTTAGGGATTTAAATAAACTATATAGTTTATGTTTATTTTTGGAAATCCATTGCAGAGTGGAAATGGAAATTACGGCGTCGAAACTGGAGTTTTTAAATGGTAATACCGTCATATCTGCTAAGATCGGATTAATGTCACTAAGATAGTAGTAATATAGAAAACTAGAGTTAAGATCCAATGATACTACATTGTAACCTTTTAATTTGAGATAAAGAGAGGAAAAACCAGGACCACATCCTAAATCCAGGATTCTTGGAGATTTGTGCCCTATATCCAATAGTTCTAGTGCTCTCTCCGTGATTTTCTCTTGGATGTTCATTATTGCTTTTGATAACGCGTACCTTTCTACATTTTCTCCCTTAAAGTATTCAAGAGATATATTGTGCTCTTCTTCTGGTCTAGCGGTTTTAATGTGGAAGTTGTTTCGATTGTTCATATTAAGTTCAGTTCATAGGAAAAAAATATTATAAAAGCTTTACGATTTAGGATTTTCAATTTCCTATCGCAAATTTTATTAGAATTACAACTTTATAATGTACTATAACTCTCGTTACCATAAAAATTACTTGTTTTATCAATTATGTCAGAAAAAGATGACAAACAATTAGTTAGAAAAGCTACCTTAAATTTAAGGAGAAAATACGGAAGAACAAAGCAAGTAAATGTTGTAGAAAGAGATGCGTTCGTCCCCCCAGCAATGGAAAAAGAAATTAGAGAAAGTTTAGGGAAAAAAAAGAGTATACTAGCTACCGATATTGCCTTAAGATACGACATTAAGGTCTCCACGGCAAAGCAATTACTAAAGCAATACGAACAGGAGGGTTTAATTAAACTCTACGATCCTTCTTTAAAAATGAAAGTATATGTTCCGGTAAAGTAGGGTTAATTTTTCCAGATAATAATGAGTATTTTAAGCTGTCTCGACCTAATAACTTTCAAATAATATTATTAGTAAAAAATAAATGCTTTTTATGCTTACGCTTTCTATAGTATTTTGATTAATTACACATTTACTACGCAGATGTAGCCTAGCTGGTAAGACGCCGGCCTCGAGTCTACTTATCGAGAGCAAGCCGGTGCGTGTAAGCGCACGGGGGTTCGAGAGAAAACGAACTTCTCGTATTTTCGAGATTCCCTCCATCTGCGTTATTTCTATTCCAGGTGAGCTTATAGATTTGAATAATCAAGTTATTTCAATTATTGGCGAATTACATAAAGATTTGTATTACGAAAACGCTTTTTTAGACAATGTTGTAAGTAGCGTTCCTGTTGAACTACATCAATTTTTAAAATACAATCCAGACGACATAAATAAGCGTGTCTTAGCAAAGGTTATAAGAAGAGCAATTTCAAAGCTTCCAAATAAAATTAAGGGAAATGCCGTTATTAAACGTGGAGGAGAAGCTAGCAACACAGCAGAAATTTTAGCCACTTTAGGGGCCTTCTTCCAATTAATCTCCGTTATTGGTACAGACTTCACGGAAGCGTTAGAAGAGTTAAAATCCATTGCGATTGATTCAGGTTTAATACGAATTATAAACAAAAAGACGCCTATAAGTACTATAATAAAGTCAAACTTCACGACAAAAATGTTCGTAGCATCTAACTTGAAAAGAAAAATTGACTTTAAAGGCTTAAAATTGACAGATACGCAAATAAAAAAAATGAAGTTAACCTGTTTTGCCTCGATCTCTAGTCAATTCAAGGATATAATCAACAGATTGCAACATTATAATGTTATCATTTCAGCGAATTTGGAGAAGCAAAATCTAAATTCTCTTGAGGAGCTTGACAATACTATCGAACAAAGAATAGACCTTCTGTTCACTAGTTATAGTGATATTAGTAGAATCTTAGGTAAAAATTACCAGGTGAAAGAAATTGACGATATACTTAAGAAGTACGCAAAAATACGAGTGATCACTGAGGGAAAAAACGGTTCACACATCTTTACTGAAAGGTTAGATAATATATTTATATCACCGTTACAAGTAGAAGTTGTTAATCGAATTGGAGCAGGGGATTCATATGCAGCAGGTTTTTTGATGCGTTTTTGCGAATTAATCGAGAATAAGACTAAACTTAGTAAAATGTTTATTAAGGAAAACAATAAAACCTTAAAAGAAGTATTGATAACATGCGGAATTTACAGCACTGGGATTGCTGCGTTTAAAATCTCAAAGCAACCTTTATCCTTCGAGAACTGATATTGAAGAATTTCTCTTATCTTTTAAGAGAGAGTAAAAGTTAATTTAGTGAATTGCTTATTGTATGATTTGTAGAATCAAATTTTCCATCTGAGGTTTAGCCGCTTCAATTTTATCCAAAAGTTTTACTGTTTTTTCCAGATCCGTTTCGTCTTCTTCGATGATAAACAACAAGTAGAAGTCAAATTTTCCAAATCTCAATACTTCGATCACTCCTGAAAACCGAGAGCCGTCGTCGAATTTATCAGAAAATTCAAACAAATTACGATTCTCATCGATGATCCTTTTTTGACATTCGATGTATATGTCGTATATTTTTAATTTTTCTTTGAGTTGTAGGTGTGGTCGGTAATACTCTCCGATAGAAAACCCTTTAGCGTCAAATAAAGATATAAGAATTGCTTTATAGTTTTTACTGATCTCCATGAATAATTGTGAGATTAACTCCATTTTTTCAAATAGGAACGAAAGACCACTCGAAAATCCATCCATTATTGATTTAATATCGTAAATAGTAGTCTCAAAAAACAATATGTCAAATTCGTGAGAATATCTTGTCAGAGCTTGTTTTAAACCGAGGATTCTGCGATTCAACTCTTTATCCATAGTTATATCAGGATCAAATTTATGAAAAAAGATCGCAACGCAGGGATTTTCTCTAACTTCCTTAAAATAAATTAAAACCTGATCGATGTAATCGAGCGCTTCCATATATCGTTCGTGGTCTTGCACATCTATTACATAGAAGATTAACTCCGTTCCGCTTAGATATTTACCTGGATTTTCCAGGTAATCTTTCCTATATTGCATTTGTCCACCAAAATCGAATCTGGATATTTCTATGCCCAGAAATTTAAAGGTATCCCTGTCGATTCGTCGAGTGGGAGTTAATAAGGCAACTTCTTCTTCAAAACCGAACCGTCGCTTAATAGCTGTTATAATACTCGTTTTACCAGCATTATCTAGGCCTAAAAAAGCAAGTTTTTTCGTTTTTGCTCCTCCTCTTGTAATTTTTCCAAGTATTTTATAGGTAATCTACTAATAAAATTTTTATTAATAAAAAATTACAGTCTTAATAATTCATAGTGCCGTTAGTTTATAAGCTTTTTTTTTAAATCCGAGAAGAATTCTTTCAGCCACCAGAGAGTGCAATTGATAAATATATATTGTCGCCTTCTTTGAGTTTTGTTTTGTACCTTTTTAAGCTTTCTATATTTTGACCGTTGACAAGAATCAAGATTTGTTCGTTTAGTTTCTTTTGATTAGAGCTTAATAGTCGCGGATCAAGGGAATTCTTGTATTCTCTGATAAACTCTGTAATTATTTCCCCTACAGTATTACCTTCGCATTGGATCACATTTTTATTTAGTTGTAGCGCAAAAATGTTAAGCAGGTTAAGATTTACATTTACCATAAGAACACCTATAATATCTTAAATTTAAGGAAACTAACTACAATTATAATTGTCGCTTTTTTTAGAAATGCTTTATTCATCTAATTAAGTTATATTTTTTAATGTTTCTCTTATAATTTGCACAGACTTTTGAGCTATGGATTAGATTTAACAATTAATTTTGTATAGGTTAGTTTTTCTTTAATAATACATTGAAGATCTAATTCTTCAATTGTTGACTTTAAGTAACCATAATCAAATGCCTGTTCAATAAAATCAAATCTACAGAAGCGGTTGCTTTTAAGTTTTTGCGACACATTATTTTGAATGTCACTAATCTCATTTTGAGTCAATCCAGCTAAAGGTGTAAAAATGGGAAGATCTGAAAACAGCGAATTAAACCTTATTGATTGTAAATCAACAAGATCGGAGCATTTATAGGATTTATTAAAGTTTAAGCCGTCTGTATACGCTCGAGTTGCTGAAACCCATTTAAAACTTTCTTTTTTTAAAAGGTAAGCCGCCGAAGAAAATCGCAATATTCGACAAAATGCGCAATGATATTCCTTTAATTTAGGCTTCGAAGTGAGAAAATCTAATATTGGCAGAAGTTTGATATCGAAAAACTCAATTTTAGAATAGGGTAAAAATTTTAATACTTGACGCCAATTTTCGAGATGGTCTTCTATTTTTGCATCGTTGTCTTCTAAATCAAAATGGAACACGATAAATCGGCATCCCCGCTTTGCCAGCATTAACCCTGCAATTAAATCAGAAACCCTTCCCACATCTAATACCGTTACAATTTTACGATTGTCAATTGGTAACCCAACCCATTTACTTCTATGTATATTTGTAAAGATATAAGAAAAATTACCCCTTATTTCTATATAAATAAGTTTTAACGGTTGACTTAAGTTCACTTTAAGGTTAAGGTGCTTAAAATGGTCGTTAATCGCTTGACCAACCATGATTGCTACATCTTTAGACGAATAAGGGTGCTCTCCGCTTCTTTTCACTCGCAAAGCAAAGGTGTCGTTTAATTTCAATATGTCTTGAGCGACATTTAAAGCGCGTCGGGTGATGTGTTCGACTTTATTTGAAGATCTCACAGCAGGACTAATCGAGTCGACACCAAATGTATTTAACGCAGCATTGATCGCGGAACTCATTTGGTCGTTGTCCAGATTGAAGAATATCCGTGTTGAATCGTCGCTTAGTTTATACTTATGAAACTCGACTCCATTTCTTTTAAATGCGTATTTAAGGTTGTTAATAAGGGTTTTAACCATATTTATTTTGACTTTCGTCGATTTAAGCCAAATTTCAGAATTGTAGCGAATCACAAGTATGTTATATTGTTCTAATAAATCGAGATTCACTTTTTACACCATAATATTGAAAAGAAAGAATTCATTTAATTTTTCGGTTATTATGAATAGTCTCTTAACAAAGAAGCAGGATAACCACGATAAATCTTGTTTTCTTCTAAGATTTGATTATATTGGGTGTACGAGTGTGCATTTAATTTTACATTTTGTTCCATAACTGTTCCTGGGAGCAACACGCATTTTGCTCCTATGATTGAATTCGCTTCGACCACTATTTTCTTCAATATAAACTCATCACAATCAATTCCAAAACTTAATATTGTCGATCCCATGCCTATTATAGTGTTTTTCCCAATTTCCACAAATTCTGAGGATATCCAACTATTATCGCATATTGAATTTGATCCTATTCTGACACCGAAAAATCGCAAAACAAAGCGAGACTTGAACCAAGGAAAGGGATTAGACGCTTCCAAAAACAAAGGCCATTTCTTTACCGCGTTTCTTAAGTTCCAATAGAAGTAGTTTTTATCGTTGATTTCTCGTGAGAAAACTCCTTCAATAGGTCGGTGAATTAGATTCACAACTCTAACTATTATCGAAGATAGCAGTATTGCATTTAATTCAAGTAAGTAAACGCTTATCACAATATTAAACGGAATGAGAAGGAAGAATAACCAGTAAAAGCCTTTACGCCAAAAAACAGTAAGGTAAATTGACTCAAACACGACTAGTGGAATGAAGCTTAGCACGATTATTATGAAATAAATGGGTAACAATTTAATCCGTATTCTCTCGTCAATAGGCGTAGGAGACGCTCCTTTCAAACTGGTTGGTTGAAACATAGTTTCTTCTTGTGTAGATTTTTTAAATTTTTAATATTATTCGCTTTTTCTAATCTTATCGTATTTTTCCTGCGATTCCTCGATTGTCTGAATGGAAAAGGTTTTATCAACGGGAGTTCCAATGTGAATTAAGTCTTTTTCGAGACGCTGAGACACATCAGTATAGCTGTTAGCGCCTAATACCGCCCCATCTTCAACAAAAGTGCCTGGGCTTACCACCGTTTGGGGTCCGATGATGCAATTTTCGCCGATCATAACTTCTTTTACGTAAACCTTATCGTGGTAAATTAAGTGTGAAAAAATACACACGTGTAGAGAAGTCATTGTGTTTTTTCCGATGTTCACCAGGAAGGGATCGATGTACCCTTCGTACATAACAATATTGGGGCCAATACTAGCGCCTAGCATTTTATACGCAATTGTATCTAACCAAGGCAACGGTAGAGCTCGGGAAAGCCAAATTGGAAAGTAAGCTGTCCAAAATCTTCTGTGCGTGTACTTCCAATCCTTTGAACCGACCTCAAAAACACCTTCTTTTATTGGGCATAATTTGTTTAGTATTTTTATGAGGAGTGCTGAAAAGCCTATAATGGTGAATGCAAACAAAAACAAGTTTGCGTAAATGTTTAGGGGAAGCAACAACCAATAAAACCAATACCCTTTTGGCTCTATTGGATAGAATTGCTCGCTAGTCAGAAGGTAGTATAGCGAATTTAGGTACCATAGATTTACTAAAATTAACACATACACACCTACGCACAATTGAAGGATAATTATTAAGCTAAATGGAGTCTTATACACGCCCGATGTCGATATAAAATCTAGTTTTTCTTCTCTTCTATTTCCACCTTGACTCAAAGTTCTTTCTCGAGGATGATTATTTAAAATCTTTTTTTTTACTTGATAAAGAATAAATAGACATTCTCTTTTAATAATTATAATTTTTATAGTATATTCGTAGTTAGGATTTTTTTTTACCAAAAAATTAGGATTACTTTATACAAAAAATAACCTAATTCTAAAAAATAGTTAAAAAAAAGTATTATCTTATAATATATATATCATAACACAATAAAATTACCAAAAAAAACACCACTAAGTGAGTGAAAGAAACCATGGCTGTGGATTGGTCAAAAATTCAGGAAAAACCAGACTCTAAAGTAAAGGTAGATGGCCGATTCTTGTTGGATTTAAGAGCAAAAGTCAACGACTTGGAGAAGCAAGTCACTGAAACTAAAAGCAAACTAGCGACGACCCAAGAAAACCTCGAAAAAACGACTGCGGAGCTAAAACAACTCGAAGGTACATACACTGATACTAAATCGAGACTAGACAGCGCTAGCCAAGAGTTAAGTCAAGTTAAGGGTGAATTAGAACAAACTAAAACCAAACTCGGACAAACTACGACTGATTTGGAAAGCACGCGTTCTGAACTAGAACAAACCAAAGATACCATCGTTGAATTAACTGGGGTACAGACTGAACTTGAAGAAGCTAAATTTAACCTTGAACAAGTAACCAAGGATTACGAGGAAATGAAGAGCGCAGTTGGGGAAGCTAAGGATAAGGACGACATTATCGACGGTTTAAACAACGAATTGAGTCAAGTAAAAACATCCCTCGAAAAAAGCACTTCGAAAATTTCAGAGTTAGAAGCTCAAGTACAACAATACGCAAACGCCAATACTGAACTCGAATCTCAAGTGAGTAGTTTATCTTCAGAAGTTTCATCTAAAGACGCAGAAATTAACCAATTAACCTCTAAAGTTCAAGATTTAAACGCACAAATGTCTCAGTCGGGTGATGAGTCTGCTCAGGTAGAAACATTACGAACGCAAATAGACGAAAAAGACGCTAGAATTAATGAATTAGCAACTGCTTTGGAAGAAAAAGAAAAGATTATTGGTGATAAAGCCGCTGAACTCGAGGAAGTCTCGGCGGAACTTAGCGAATTTAAACCGCCAGAAATGGGTGCTGGAGGTTTTGCTGCCGACGAGCGCCTTACCTGTCCTATGTGTGGAGCTGTTGGGCACGACATAAAAACTATGGAAGATAAAACCAAAGTCTTAAGCTATGTCGGCCACATTCCTATGTATGCAAAAAAGAATGTATGTAAGAAGTGTGGGTATGAATTTTAGCCCACTTTAAGTAATTCGATTTCTTTTTTTTATGCTTTTTATTTTTTGACTTTATAATTTCCACTAAATTTAAATGTAATTTTAGGGTATTTTTTTCTCATTTTATCTTCTTTAATGCGATTCAGAAATCATATTCAACGGAAACACCTTTTTAAATGCGTTTTTAACGCTCGCTAAGTCAAAAATTGTGGTGTCGTACATTTCGTATTCTCTACCTCTGATCTCTAAGAACTTCTGGATTTTATCTAAGAATTTTTGCTTAAGATTTTTAAACGTAGGGTCAAAATCAGGGTCGGTTTTATGAAAGAGGAACACAAGGTGTGCGTCAGGGCTATAGATCTCGATTAAATTGTACACTCCCATGAAGTACATGAAGCTCGAGATAATCCGATAGTAATCTTGGACATCAATCACATAATAGAAATAGGAAATCATGTGAAAATACCGTTCTGGATGAGTTAGATACTCGTTTCGGTATATCCCCTGTCCGCCGAAGTCCCAGATCACTACCTTTTCGTCAAAAAGAGTTATTCTCTGAACGCCTTTAGTTGGGTTCATGTTTGGAATACTAGTTAGGGGCTTTTCTTGCTCTTGCGCAATAAGATCGACGATGGATGTCTTTCCCGCGTTTTGGAGCCCCATCATTACGAGTTTGATTGGTTCCTCTGGGTTTGCAATCTCGTCCATATAAAAAGCCGTCCTACTTTTACAGATTCAATATGATATTTTGAGGTTAGTTCTTAATAAATCTTTTTCTATAAGAAATGGCTTTTCTTTAGATATAAGATTATTGATAAATTGATCCTAGTTTTTTATTTGACGAGTCAAAGATAAATATGAACTAAATCCTTAACTAGTATAATTTTAAGATTACTTCAAACATTCTATTTCTGGTTAAAATGGATTTACAAAAATTATTTCAACCAAAAACCATGGCCGTGGTAGGTATTTCGAAAAGGAATCCACTAAGTCCTGGAAGGATTGTTCTACTTAAGAACGAATTCGAGATGCAGGTAAAAGTGTATGGTATATACCCCAGCGGAGGCGACATAGAGGGTATTAATCTCTATGAGAAGTTAGACAAATTACCGGAAATCCCCGATTTACTCGTCATAGCAGTAGGACCCGATGACACACTAGATTACATTCAACAGTGTGCTGATTTACACATTCCCGCGGCAGTGATAATTGGAGGAGGTTTCGCAGAAATTGGTATCAAGGGCAAAAAAAAGCAAGATAAGCTAGAAAAAATCTCCTTTGACAACGACATCGCAGTACTTGGACCTAATTGCTTGGGAGTATACGCTACGCCTATCGTAGATACAATATTTCTGCCTACTGAACGTATAACACGCCCACCTAAGGGATCTGTGGCGTTAATTAGCCAGTCGGGTGGGGTATTGGTTGATCAATTTTTCGTGAAGTTTAGGGAACGAAACATTGGAGTCTCTACGGCGGTTTCTATCGGAAATAGAGCGGTCGTCGACGAGTCGATGTTATTAGAATATTTTAGCAAAGTAGATCCCGAGACAACGAATATTGCTTTTTACTTGGAGGGATTTAAAGAGGGAAAAGCTCGAGAATTCCTTAGGCTAGCGAGAGAGTCGGAAGACACTGTCATAGTGTTTTTTGGCGGAAAAACGCGAGAAGGAAAAGTAGCAACGCTCTCTCATACCGCAAGTCTCGCAGGCAACTTTAAGATTTTGTATTCAGCGTTAAGGCAAAACCTTATAATCCAGCCTCACTCAGAGCGAGAGTTACTTACTTGCTTAAAAGTGTTTGATGTCCTTTCTCACAGGAAAAATCCGTTTGGTGACAATGTAGTGACTTTCGGAAATGTAGCTATCGTAAGCGTTAGCGGGGGTCATGGTGTACTTGCGGCTGACATGTTGAAAACTTATGGATTGCATCGCGCCGATTTTACAAAGGAAGAGAAAGCGCACATGGCTGAATTGACGAATCTCGTGGCGAGAGAGATTGCATCCTTTAATAATCCGATTGACCTTACCGGTTCGGTGTTAGATACTGACATTGAAGATATTATCAGATACTTGTCAGATATCGAAAGGATTGAGTGCATTATACTTTTACTTTTACCCTACCCCCCGAATATCTCGTTCCAAATTGGTCGACGAATTGCAAATATCATTTCGACGAAGAAAAAACCCGTGGTGTGTTTTATCCCGTACATACCTAAGTACTCGTTGATAATTGAGTCGTTGGAACTTGCGTACATTCCCGTGTTTCACTCCATAAAAGAAGCGGTTCAAGCGGTTTCGGCGTTAAAACACCGTACACGCATTGATAACGTAAAGTCAGACAATATTTTTTGGCGCTAGATCTCCTTTTATTCCTAGTTTTTAAAAAATTGAGCTTATTTGATAAAAATATATAGTTAATAATTTCCTTAATTTAACATTATATTATCTAAACATTTAGTATGCGATTGAAAATAGGTTTAAACTGATGGCAAAACCTCTTTGGTTCGTAAAGTTATTGATGATAACCTTTCCAACCATTAAGTTCTTAGCGAAATTAACTAGGATTCCAATTCTAAGCTTGATAATGGAGAAACTTTTGTTTGAAGGAGATGAAATTTACTATTTACCTAAAGATAAGGTGGTGAATATAGGAAAGCAATTAACCCCTCAAACGGACATTATGCTGTCCTCTTCCTTGCTTCAAAAATACATAGAGAAAGCAAATTACCATTGGATTATGGATTTCTGCATATGTCGAGCTTCAATGGAATGTAAAGACTACCCGAAAACTCTAGGGTGTCTTTTTCTAGGAGAAGCCGTAATGGATATCAATCCACAGCTTGGGAGAATGGTTTCAAAGGAAGAAGCGTTGAAGCATGTGCAAAAATGCGCTGATGCTGGATTAGTTCATATGATCGGCAAAAATCTTCTTGACAAACAATGGCTAGGCGTGAACCCGGGAGAAAAACTGCTCTCTATTTGTAATTGTTGTCCTTGTTGTTGTCTTTGGAGAATTTCCCCCATTCTAAATCCGAAGATTGGGAGGAAAATACAGAAAATGCCTGGAGTCGAAGTTAGAGTAACTGAAGACTGCATAGGATGTGGTACTTGTACAAACGGAGTGTGTTTTGTCAACGCAATAACATTAATAAATCGTAAAGCAGTTATCTCGAAAGAATGCCGAGGGTGTGGAAGGTGTGTCGAAGCGTGTCCTAATAACGCTATTAAACTAACGATTGAAGATAAGCTTTACATTGATAAATCTTACGGTAATTTAGACAAAATAATTGATGTAACATAACCAGATCTACCTAGTTTTTTAAATCATGAAAATTAAAGGTTTTAAATTAGAGGAGTACTTTGCGAAATACGAGTTTAAAGCAAAATACCTCTTATGTTCCTCTGACTGCGAGTCGTTCAGTATTGAAGAGTTGTTGGAATTAAACAAAAACGCTGAAGTTGACCTTAAAAAATTAAGGCTAGGGTACACTGAATCTCTCGGACACCCCGAATTAAGGGAAGAAATCTCCAGGCTTTACGAAAATATCGAGCCTGAAGAGGTGATCGTATTTTCTGGAGCAGAAGAAGGAATATTTGTATTCATGAATGTCCTACTTAATCAACGAGATAACATAATAGTGCAATTTCCAGCTTACCAATCTTTATTCGAAGTCGCAAACGCGTTAGGAAGCAATGTGACTAAATGGACAATGATCGAAAGAGAGAACTGGGAGTTAAACCTTGAGTTTTTACGTTCCAGTATTTCGGAGAATACAAAATGTATTGTAGTAAACTTTCCTCATAATCCAACGGGCTATTTACCAACAAAAAAAGAATTTAAAGAAATTCGAAACATAGCCGAAGAAAACAAACTATTCGTATTTTCTGATGAGGTTTACAGGTTTATGGAGTATGACGCAAGCAACAGACTTCCAGCGATGTGTGATATTTATAAAAAAGGCATTTCACTAGGAGTTATGTCAAAGACTTTTGGATTGGCGGGATTAAGGATAGGGTGGATAGCCACGAAAGATAAGGGTTTATTTGAGAAAATCGCTTCTTTTAAGAATTACACAACCATTTGTAATAGCGCTCCTAGTGAGTTTCTCTCAATCCTTGCGTTAAAAAACAAAGAGAGAATTATTAAGCGTAATTTAGGAATTATTCACCAAAATCTCGCACTTCTGGACGAGTTTTTTGAAAAATTTAACAATGTTTTCAATTGGATCAAACCTAAAGCTGGATCCATTGCCTTTCCTAGTATAAAAATAGATAGAAACATCGAAGAATTCTGCTTAGATGTGTACAATAAAAAAAGCGTTTTGCTTATGCCGGGTACCCACTACGATATTGGAAAAAAGCACTTTAGAATCGGATTTGGCAGGTTAAATATGCCCAAATCTTTACGCGTTTTTCAAGAATATATCGTAGAGAATTATTAAAATAATTAAAAATAAATTAAGTTATACTTTTACACTGTTTAATTTGGCAAAGACTCGGTATAAGCCTTGAGTTCCAAGGTTTTCGAAACCCAGGGCTATCGCCGAGATATAGAATTGATAAGCCAATGCAAGACCAGGTAGAGATAGATTCATAGTTTTTGCTTCTTGAAGCGCAATCCCCATATCTTTTACAAAATGTTTTATAAAAAATCCTGGATCGAAATTTCCATCTACAATACGAGGACCTAGATTATTGATCGACCAACAACCTGCGGCTCCTTTTCCAATAACATTAATTACTTCGTTTAAATCGTTACCTGCCTTATACGCGTAAAGAAGTGATTCTACTACTCCAATCATCGTGGAAGCGATTAATATTTGGTTGCTCATTTTGGTATGTTGTCCCGCCCCAGCTTTTCCCATGTAAGCAATGTTTTTACCCATTAATTCAAAAAGCGGTAAAATTTCGTCAAAAACTTCTTTATCTCCTCCCGCCATTATTGCCAAGGTTCCTTGTTTTGCACCAACATCTCCCCCAGATACTGGAGCGTCGATTGAGGAGACTCCCTTTTTCTTAGCTTTTTCGTATATTTCTTGAGCCAAGGATGGTTCAGAGGTAGTCATATCAATTACAATTGATCCTTTTTTTACACCTTTCAAAACTCCCTCTTCTCCTAAATATACCTCTCTTACATCTTTAGGAAATCCAACTATAGTAAATATTATGTCGCTATTCTCGGCAACAACCTTAGGACTATCGCACCATTGAGCTCCTTTATTAATTAAATCGTTCGCTTTTTCTTTGGTTCTGTTATACACGTACACTTTATTTCCCGCATCCATAAGATGAGCACACATTGATGTTCCCATTACTCCAGTTCCAATGAATCCAATAATTTTATCCACTTCTATAAACACACCTAGTTTCATTTAATTAAAACTCGTATTAATAATAAAGAAAGTAGTGTTTCATCTAAATCTTGTTCCAATAGGATTAATAAAAATTAACAACACATTGAGAGAAGGAAGATATTACATAGTAATTTCTCGTATTTTCGCAACTTTTTCGCTCCTTCTTAGCTTTTTTCCTAAAAACGGAAACAATATATCGTACATTATGTAAAGATAAGGAGCTCCTTGATTAAATAGAAATCCTAATTCGAATAAAAGAAAAAATATTCCAGAAGGACGTATGCCGAAGATCAACAAGGGAAATTCCATACAGAAAGACGCAGCAATCCCAGTGGCAAGAACATAAGGAATTATTTTGGGGTTTTTCTTTTTCAATATATTAGTCCCATAAATTATAGTTAAAATAACATACCCAACTATAACGTTGACGATCCAGACTAAAAACTGAGTATCCATGTGTCTAACCGTGTACACAGGAGTATCGTCCCAAGGAATTAGAAATGAGAGAAAAGGTGTAGCCAGCCAAGATCCTAAATACAAAAAAGAAAATAATAGGATTTCTTTAGGATTTTTTTTAGTGTAATTTTCGAATACTATCCATAACCAACCGAAAGTAAACATCGCATAAGAAATCGTCATCATAAAGTCTGCTCCAAACTTAAGCAAGAAATCATCTCCAAGGGGATGAGGCATCTGAACTCCCCCGATCCAATATTCTCTTATCATGGTTCCTGGAGGATAGTTTGGTCCTGCAGAAGAATTCCACCACCAAACACTGTCGATAAAGTAAATTATTATTCCAAAACCTAATCCCGCAGCTAATGCGCTCCACTTTTTAAAATAAATTAATGTAAAAAGCCACACGCAAAGAAATATAGCGTCAAAAAATATGTAATCATATTGAAAGTTTCTAAACGCTTCGTAAAAGTTCTCAGAAAACATGTAATGTCATTCCCCTGCTAATGTATATATGTTATATAGTCGTACAGCCTTTTAAAGTTTGGAGATTTTAAGCTTAGTTGGTAATAAATTAAAGTATACCTGTATTTTTCATTATAATCGCTTTAAATTTTTCACTAAGGAAATTAAATTGGGTACCATTAAAAAGGGTAGTGAGAACACGATATTTCCGTTCAAGGACGAGAGTCTTGATCTAGAGGAGCGTGTTGAGGATCTCTTCAAGAGGGTTACATTGAGAGAAAAAATTAAGCTAAGTTCTGGTAGATTGAGGTTTTTAACGAAACCTATAAAAAGATTGGGGGTTGAAGCTTTTAAAATGACCGATGGACCCCACGGTTTAGGACCTCACAGCACTAGAAGAGCGAAGTCAACATATTTTCCTACAGGTATATGTCGGGCAGCATCGTGGGATAGTGAACTGTCGAAAAAATTTGGGATTGCTTTAGCCCAAGAAGTAAGAGATGTCGGCTATCACATGATTCACGCTCCTGGCATTAATATCGTTAGAACACCACTAGGAGGAAGAACATTTGAATATCAAACGGAGGACCCTTTTTTAAACGCGAAATTAGCGGTGCAAGTAGTAAAAGGAGTTCAAAGCCAGCGAATTGCAACTTGTGTCAAACATTTTGCGTGCAATAATCAAGAGGTAAATAGGTTCACCATTAATTGCGAAGTAAGCGAAAGAACATTGCAAGAGATCTATCTTCCCGCCTTTAAAGCCACAGTTACCGAGGCTAGCGCGTGGTCGTTTATGGGATGTTACAATAAAGTAAATGGAGTGTACGGGTGTGAGCACGAAGAGTTAATAACGAACAAATTAATGAATGAATGGGACTTTAGAGGATTTGTTGTTACCGATTGGGGGGCTTCTACGATGATTAAGAACACAGAAGACTGCATAAGGGCGGGGTTAACGTTAGAAATGCCAGTTGCAAGCAAATATAAAGTTGATCGCGTAGAAAAAGCACTCCAACAAGATCCAAGTCTCGTGGAAAAGTTTGAAGATAATGTTAAAAGATTGTTAAGAGTTATGATATTGACAGGAGCGCTTGACGATCCTAACTCGCTACCCAAGGGGAGTCATAATACGCTAGAACATCAAAATCTTGCCCGCAAGATAGCAGAGGAGGGAATTGTCTTACTTAAAAACGATAACTCGCTTTTGCCATTGAATATTAATTCGACTAAGAAAATCTATATGTTAGGCCCCAACGCAGATAAAAAGATGGCAGACGGAGGCGGGAGTTCTCGAGTTAAACCACTCTTTGAAATAACACCCTTAGAAGGTATGAAAGAAAAAGGAAAAGACAAGGTAAATTTGGTCGGAGATCCTTCCGAAGCTGACATATGCTTACTATTTCTTGGATTAAATCACGATAGACACATGGATTGCGAGGGAATGGACAGATTAACTTTATCTCTTCCTCAGGATCAAATCGATTTAATTCTTTCTACGGTGGCAATAAATAAAAGCATCGCAATAGTGTTAATAAACGGTAGTCCTATTGCAATGGAAGGGTGGATAAAAGAAGCGCCTGCAATAGTTGAAGCTTGGTACCCAGGAATGGAAGGGGGGAGAGTTATAGCGGATATTCTTTTCGGAGATATAAATCCCAGCGGGAAACTTCCGATAACTTTCCCTAAAAGGCTTTCTGATTACTCCTCCCACATTTCTGATAAATCCTATCCTAGGGGAAAAAACTTTCGAATATATCAGTTAATTATATCGATATTTATTTTTCATTTTCTTTAAGCCATTTTTCCTTGCAGGATTCTGAGCAAAAAACATGAATTGTTGTTGGTTCGTTAAAGTCAAAATGCTGTATTTTAGCTCCACCAGTAATATCCTTCTTACATTGTTGACATTTCATAATTCACAAGAACTATAAGATATTTTAATTGTACTTAGATTAACGATACAGATAAAAAAAAATTTTGTGAACCCCTATTCAGTTGAGACATTTCAATGAAATGATTTTTAAGAGATTAGAAATATATTACATAAACAACGCGCATTAAAGTGTTTTTTCATGGAAGAAAAACCAAAAGTGTTGCTAATGTCTCATGTGTTTACTCCAGAAATCATTGGTTCCAATGAAATGATCGATAAAGAAATTCGCACAGAGATATGCAGATTGTGGAATAAATTAATGGAGATATCACACCTAAGCTTCTACGAAGGGAGGTTTCCAACTATTCAAGAAATCCAGCAATTAATAAGAGATTTTAGACCAGATATTATTGGTTGTCACTTGAGCCATCCGTTATCTAAAAATATGATTGAAAGCTCGAGTGTGTTTGCAATAGCTACTTCAACATCAGGATACGATCATATCGAGCGAACGGAAGATGATGACATTCTAATCACTCACACACCGGGTGTGCTTCACATCACTGTAGCTGATTACACGATTTCGCTCATAATGGCAAATTTGAGAAATCTTGTTGATTTACACAATTATGTGTGGGACGGGAATTGGACATCGGACGAAAAATGGGATTTGGATCAGAGCCTTTCCTCTATAATTGATAATAAAATAATTGGAATTGTTGGTTTGGGAGAGATCGGAACTGAAGTTCTAAAAAAGCTGTACCCATGGGGAGTCAAATTTATTTATTACGACAAGAACAGGTGTAGAGAAAGCGAAGAAAATTACCCAAAACTTGAATGTAAACAATCAATCGAAGAAGTGTTCAAAGAAGCGGATATAGTGAGTCTTCACATTCCTCTAAATAAATACACAGAAAATATCGTCAACAAAGATTTATTGAAATTAATGAAAAAGGACTCTCTTCTTGTAAATACAGCCAGAGGAGGTATAATAAATTTTGAAGACTTATTGCAGTTACTTGAGGTGAAGGAAATAAAAGTTAATTTTGCCTTCGATGTGTTTCCAGAAGAACCTATTAGACCAGAAGTGCTCCAAAGATTAAAAACTATAAAAAGAGAACAGCCAGAAATTCGTATGCTGCTTTTACCTCATAATGCTTCTGCCGATGCAGATACTAGAGGAGAAATGATCAAGATCTTCATTAACAACATCATCAGATTAATAGAATCGAATAATATCGCCGATTTAGAGGATGTAAACATAATACCTGAACACAGAATCAAACTTTCTGGGCATCCTTGGAAAATAAAAAAGTATTGGAAGCAAAAGAAAAAAAACTTAACGGGTGAAAGCTAATTAGAAGTTTTATTGCGGTAGAATTGAAAGAAAAGGAGACTATTGAGAAAATT
The DNA here is from genome assembly GCA_019058515.1 of Promethearchaeota archaeon. The sequence goes on along the minus strand of JAHPYY010000094.1, from coordinate 31,909 downwards.
ACTCAATTTACAGAAAATTTAATATCGTTGCAACCAAGAATCACGCTAGTTTCTCCTGAAAACCTTCATTTCACTATCAAATTCCTTGGTGAAATTAGCGAATCTCTGGTTAAGAATATATACTATATCATTGAGAAGGAAATAAACGAAAAACTGTTTAAAGAAAACGCTCTCCAATACACTTTAAAAGGTGCTGGTCAGTTTCGAAATTATTCTATTATTTGGATAGACATTCTAGGTGAAATTGATTTTCTACGCTTAGTGCAGAACACAACCGAAGAATTACTTTATTCTAAACTACAGGTAAAAAAGGAGAAGAGAAGCAAATTCAAACCGCATTTAACTGTAGCTCGTTTAAGAAACAATAGAATTGACTATAAAAACTTAAAACCATTTAAAGACTTAATTAATGACAATAAAAATCGTGAGTTTGGTAGCTTCCTCATTGAAAAAGTCACTTTAAAAAAGTCAGTGTTAACCCCAAAAGGTCCAATTTACTCCAATTTAACATTCTAATGGAAGGAAAACCGTTAAAGGCTATTATTTGGGATTTAGACGGCACAATCATTCACTTCAATATCGACTATCTTAAAGCTCGTAGGACCGCCAATAGAATTCTCCAACAGCATGGCATCCCGAAGAAAGTACTTTCGGTTAAGAACGCAATTTTTGAAAATGTTAAAACCGCTAGAGAGATCTTCAGACAGGTAAATATGACTGATAGCGAGATTAATTCGATCGTATCTGAAGTTGACGACGCAGTAGCTAAGATTGAACACGACGCGGCTTTGAACGCCACACCTATTGACGGGATTAGCCAAGTTTTGGATTTTGCTCACGAGAATGGATTAAAACAATCTATTTACACTTTTAATAGAACCGATAATGCTTTAAGATCTCTTGAAACTGTAAATTTTAGTCAATATTTCGATTTAATTGTGGGAAGAGATTCAGTACAAAACCCAAAACCTCATCCCGACCACATTACATACATTTTCAATAATTTGAATGTTAAGGCTGACGAATCGGTTGTTATTGGAGACAATAGACGAGATATTATGGGTGCTAACATAGTTAACGCAAGATCTATTGGATTAATTACCAAATTTTCAAAATATCAGTCCTTTGAAGACGCAGACATGGTTGTAAATGAAAAAGACTTGCCTTTTAAACTGATTGAAGCAATTAGAAAGTTCTTATAATCAATTATTTTTAAAATAAATTAAAAAAAGTTTTAATTATTAATCATCTAAACATATTACTGTAAACTATTTAATTAAGAAGTAAAAAAAACTTCAATTCTCAAGAAAAAAAAATGATAATAGAATATCAGCTCGATATCCTTAAACCTCATCAGCCGAGTAACGACATACTTGCGCGTACATTGGCTGGTTTAGAAGGCGTAAATTATGTTGCGATTAAAACTGACGAAATTGATCAGCATACCACATCCGTATTTATAACTATTAAGGGAAATGGTGATATCTCTTTGGATGGGATAAAAAAAGCATTAGAAGAGAATAATTGTGCGCTACATAGCGTCGACAGCGTAATAGTTGATACCTCCAGTTAACTTTTTTGAACTTTTTCTTTATGAATTTATCAAGTGAAAGTAATATATGTGTCTTATCGATTCACCATTAAAATTGGATTAATATTTTATATCAATGACGATCCTCGAAGAAAAGATAAAAAATTACTTGATAGAGGAAAAAATATTCAAGAACACTATAGATAATCCAAAACTTCAATTCGGATTTGAATTTTTCTTTCCCCCCGGAAAACTGATAGATGGGAGTAATCGGGGTCATGTAATGGCTGTATTTCAACCTTTAGGTCGAAATATGTTAATAGTAAGCATTGGAACTCGAATTTCCGAAGAGCACACGAAATTACTTGGAAATAAGCGACAAATTTATTTTACTATGCTAAGAAAATTATTTCTTATGAAAGACGTGTTGTTTAGAATCGATGTTGCAAGGAATAGATTCGACATAAGTGAGCAAATTTTTATCGAAAACCCACAAAACGCAGATAAAAACACCCTGTTTGCCGCAATTAGAAAAATTTTTAACGCATCAGAATATAGCAATATTATTTTGGGAGAAGTATGCTACGGAAAAACTCAAGGATCGATAGAAAGCGATGCTAAAGATATCTCATCTAACATAGATTTCTCCCTATACTCTTAAGCTAAGGTGAAAAAAACGTTCGAAAAGTGGCTTCAAGCGATCGGTAAACTCGACTATGTCAAGAGAAAAAATCGACCTAAGGTCGATTGCATCATGTGCAGCATACGAGACAACGATCCACGCGTCGAGCACTTAAAAGTCTATCAAGACGACCGCTTGTTTATTGTTCTTAACCTTTATCCCTACAATCCTGCTCACATGATGGTGGTTCCCATTCGACATGTTACCAAATTTTACGAGTTGAGTAAAGAGGAAATTGTCTATTGTACAAGGGCGGTACAAGGCGTTCAATTAATGTTGAACGACATATATTCTCCTAAGGCATTTAATATTGGAATCAATCAAGGTAGATCCGCAGGAGCGAGCATAGAACACCTCCACTTCCACGTGTTACCAAGATACGACTCAGAACTAGGCTATATCGACATATTTGGGAACTCACGAGTAGTACCAGAGAGCATTTCCTCCGTGAAGGAAAAGATTGATGCCTTAATTTCCAAGTACATAAACGATTCTTTTTTTGAGGATTTCTGATTTTTTAGAAGATTAATTATTTTACGCTACCTTCTCCTCCCTCTATCTCAAAAGGTACAGAAGGTTTAGACTCATCAAAAGGGGTGTTAAATACCCAACACGCATTTTCTAAGTTAGCTAGCGTTCTTACCTTATTCTGACAATACAAAACAGCGCAGTGAGAACAAGTAAAAAGGTTGTTTTCTTCTATTTTTCTTTTGCATACTAAACATACCTTATGCTCCTTAGAGAAGGTTACTTCTTTAACAGTGATCTTTTTAGGTCATGCAAACATGCTTAGGATATCTGGCGTAGATTTTTCTGATTTTATTTCGGTTCTGACATTTTTTATAGTAATATTTACCTATACTAGGTAATAACCGAATCCTATCAAGTAAACAATGGAGAATAAAACATTCTTGGAAGAGAACCAAACGAGTAATTCAAAGATTTTTAGAACACCTAAGCCCACCTCAAATATTACCCAGTATTTAAACGCTCCTTTAATCAAATCGGGATTAGCAAGCGAGGGGAAAACAAGTAAGACAAAACCAAGAAAGTATAAAATCGGACTTAAATTTAAAGTAACTATCCTTGGGATTATTCCCAGAATGAATTCTGTTTGAAAACTATGGAGGTTACGCCCAAGGATTACAACCGTAAACCCAACCGAAAATATAGCTGATATGGCTTTAAACTCAAATCGAGACCATTTAGTATACAAGAAAAAAAGAAAATAAATAATAAGCACTGATACAATTCCTACAGTATAAGACGAAAGAACAGCAGCTATTGTTAAAGGTAGAACAAAAATAAAAACAGTCATCACACCGAAAATTATTGTAAGGATATACTTAGTGCGTTTTATAGCTCTCTCAAACAGGAAAAAAAAAATGTAGTTCCCATTATTACAAGGTTCAAAATAGTTCGAATAAGGATTTGATATACCATGAGATTTGATAAATTGTCATAATCACCGTAGAAATTATAATTGATGTAAGTTCCCTCGATTAAAAAATATGCTATAATAGGGAATAATACATTTGGTAAAATCCTTAGAATAATAAAGCTCGAAAATCCAATTAAAATTAGTTTATCGGTTAAGTTCTCTCTTTTAATACCTTTTATCAAATAAATTATGCCCCCTGTGAATGCAACTATGAAACATAGTATCCACAAAAAACATTCAAAAAGATTATATATCAAAAGATCTGCTAACTCAAATCAACATTTATAAGAAGTCTTGAAAGCATCGGTTATGTATGCAAACGATCGTCGATTATTTTAAATTATCGCACAATAATTCATGTAATACAATCATTATCTAAATTTATATGAATGAGAGTACGAGTTTTAATATTTACAGATTAGTACTTATTTCAACAACTCGTAAATCTCTAAAGAAATGAACTAAAAAAGAAAAAAAATAATAAAGATTTAACTTATCGAGTAGCGTTCCTTATATCGATCGCGGTAACTCTCTTCCTTTTGTCAGCCTTGCAGATTTTAATCGCTTCTTTCGTCGCGTTAGCTGCGCTCGATTCAAGGAAGTCGATTAACTTATCTAAAGCTTCTGCTGCAACTAAGTCGGCGCCCTCTTTTTTCATCAATCGGCGAATAGGAGCTTTAGCTAAATAACCCTCGCCTTTCGCTGCTTTTTTCTTGGCAGGCGCTTTTTTCTTAGGTGCGGCTTTCTTTTTTGCCATAATTTTATTCCTCCACTAAGAATTAAATTTGATTTTTATTTAAATACGATTTTTAAGTATAACTACACATTTCTATTATATAAATGTTATGTTTCCACTCGATAGTTTTACGAATCTCGGATGAGAGATCTTCTAATCTCGGGAATCAGCTTGGTGAAATTCTTCATGCAAAAATTTTTCCGACAAAATAAAAAATTAAGTTTTATGTAATTTAGACATAAATTCGCTATAGAATCTAGAACGACTAGTTATTAACTTATCAATAAGATTGTGAAAGTTACTTAGTTTATTATTGAACTAATAATAACATTCGTTTATTCCAAAATCGTGTTAAAATAGTCGAAAACTGGCAGTATACCTTGAATCAACTAAAATTATTTTGATTAACTTACCAGTCTCGGAAAGTCGAATTAAATAGCACAAATTGTATATTCACTTTTTATTATATGAACTTGTAAAAAAATAAATTTAAAATAGATTAGTACAGTTTGTTATTTAGAGAAGAAAAGGTGGCTTTATCTCTATTGATATTGGATCAAAATATTAGCGATTACGACGAAACTGACATCGAGGATTCCCTACAATCATTAGGGTTTACTAAAAACGACTCAAAAGTGTTACTCACTTTATGTAAATACAAGATTCTAAGTCCTGCAGACATAGCAAGGCATTCGGGTGTTGATCGCGCTCGAGTTTACGATTCGCTTAATCGTTTGATAGAAAAAGGATTTATTCAAAAGGAGCCCGTAAAGCGAGGGGCGAACTATCAAGTAATCCCAATTAAGCGAATTTTTAAGACGATTCGCGAAGAATACAAGAAGAAGATATCGGAGACTATGGTTTTGGAAAAGGCTATCAGCGATCTTGCGATTGACGACGAGGAAACGGAACCGCGAGTTTGGTCGATTAGCAGCCGCAAGAAAATTAGGAAAAAAGTCAAAACTTTGATAAATAACGCGGAAGATCGTATTTTTTTTATTATTACTCCTGATCTCTTAATGGAAGATTTAGGAGGTTGGGATTGGATTACAAAAGAGTTGTGGAACAAGAAGTTTAAGAACGAAGGGATTCAAATTGTGATTGCGTTGAAGTTTGTGGAACCGCTAAAAGACGAGATAATGAAGTTATTGAAACTAAACGTCACAATCCACTCGATTGTAGGTGAAAACATCATACCATTTGGTCTTATGATAGCTGATAACGATTTCTTGCTCACCACCTTAGATCAGGTAAAGGAAGCACCGGAATACACTTCGGGATTATGGTTAGAAAACGGAAAGGACAAACAAATTATAGGATATGAGCACTTATTTAGACATTTTATCACATCTGAGTGTAAAGAAATAAAGCTTACGAGTAAACGAGAAACTGATTAAATAGATATTAGTACCATTACGATAGTAATTTCTACAAATTAAATTAAATTTAAATAAAATTGAAATAAATATCCCATAAAAATCTAAGGGAATAGAAAAATAATCATGGCAGCTCTTATTGGAAAAGTTATACTTTTAGGTGATGCCAAAGTTGGCAAGACTAGTATCCTTAGTCGTTATACGGAAGGGATTTTTAGGGAAGAATATTCTGCGACGATAGGAGCTAATTTTGTAATTAAAGAAATTGATTTAACAAAGATTTTAGATAAGCTGAATGCCATTGATCGAGAAAAAAAGAGTTTCGTTAGAGATCAGGGATTGAAACTTTATTTTTGGGATATAGGAGGCCAAAGCGATAAACTTTTCGTGACTGAATATTATTTTCTTCAAGCAGTTGGAGCTATGATAGTCTTCAACATAGCAAATTCCAAATCTTTTGAGAATCTTGGATTTTGGATTTCAAAGCTAAAAGATCTTAGCGGAGAGATACCATTCGTTGTAATAGGAAATAAGTCAGATTTGTCGAATGAACGAGCGGTGGAGGATCAAGACATTCTAGAAAAAATGGAGGAGTTTAAGGCAAGCTATTACGAAACTTCCGCGAAATTAAACGAGAACATCAATAAACCGTTTGAAGATTTATCAATTCTGATATTAAATAACTTCAAATTACATTAATTCTAATTATAACCTAATCGTTTCACTTGGTAAATAGTATTTCTTATTATAATGAGTCTTCTTCTGATACCCATAGCGCCGCTATCGAGAACTAAATCTCGGTTAAGAGATTGCTTCTCTCAAGAGCAGTTAAAAGAGCTAACAATAGCTATGTTCAAAGATTTAGCTAACACATTGGCTAAAACAAAGCTTTTTACCGAAAAACTAATCTATAGCAAGGATTCAGAGATATTAGAACTTTCTGAAGATTATGGATTGAGAGGGATACAAGAACCAACTTTTAATAAACCGAAGTCATTTTCCCAAGTAATTGAGGATTTAAACTCAATTGCGGTTAAGCGTTTTAATGCAAAGCAAACTTTGTTTTTATTTTTGGATTTAATTCTAATATCGGAAAAAAATCTCTCAGAATTATACGATTTATTAAACAATAGTTCGATATTAGTTTGTCCTGCCATTAATTCTGCTGGAATCTCAGTTTTTGGAAGAAATCCTCCGAATATTATCTCTTCTCATTGTTTTTCTGATCCTTATTTGACATCACTTGCGTCTCTATATAACGAGGTAAAAAAAAATGACCTTCAGCTTAGTATTTATGATTCGTTTAGAGCTGGATTTGACGTGGACATAAAACAAGATTTATTATTAGCGTACGAGTACTTAAAAATATTTAGTTTAACTCACACCCACACTTATGACTTTCTTCGGCGCGAGCTTAAAATTTCGATAGAGAAAGTAAATGAAGATAACAACCGCCAATTTAAATTTTCTGAGATAATTTAAGAACACGGAATTAAAAAGAAAAGGTAATGTTTATCTTTACCTCCTCTTTTAGAAACTGTTCCACAGATTTTTGGAAGTCTTCTCGTTCTTTCTTCAAATTCCCTAGATATCTTATATAATCCTTATTTCTTCTAGCAAAATCAGCTTCGCTGTGTTCTAATTTTAGGGCATTAATAGATATTTCGTTTTTCAATTCCTCTAGTTTTTGAGACAGCCCCGCATCTTTTACTTTAGATTTGAGATTCGTAATTACCTCATTCAATTTTTCCAGTTGCTCTAGATCGTCGTAAATTGTCCTCTCGTCAAATATAGTATTTATTTGTTCGATAGTCTTTTCCTTTTTATCGCTTTTTAGGTTTAATTTGTTTTCTTCTAGCGTGTGGCGTAATTGAACTAAAAGACTTTTGAAGTTAGAGAGGTTTTTATCGTCTTTAACTAAGGTATTAATTGGGCTTTTTAAAAAGTTGTTCAAATAACTAATGTTAAGATTCGAGATGGAAATCGTGTTTTTCTCCATTTCCACCTTTAATTTCTTCAGAGCTTTTCTAAATCCGAGTTTGTCCCTTATATCTATTTTTAATTTAAAAACTTTATCTTTCTCAGTTTCAAGTTTCTTAAACAAAGGATCCTTTTCAAGTTCTAAGAGGTCTTTGTTTAATTGTTCTTGTTCTTCTTTTTTCAGTTCAATATCTTTTTCTAATTGATCCAAATCAGATTTAGTTTTTTCTATGTTCTCTTTTAAGGTGAAAAATTTAGGTAGTTTTTTAAGTACCTCCTCCGCAATTCTAACATCATTGTATTTTTTCCTTAGAAATTGATCCAAAGATTGTTGTCGCTTTCCCAATTTTCTCGTCAAATAATTTAATTCTTTTATCTCGTTTTGTACTTCGCTTTTAAATTTGGGTAAAGATTTTCTCGCTATTTCGTTAATTGTTACAAATAGACGTTTTATCGAATTGAAAAGGTCTATAATGTTGTCGTAACTGATTTCTTCTTCCGGTATGTCAATTTCGTCAATTTCTTTCCGAATCCTATCTGAGAAGAAGTGTAAGGACCTTATCGCCTTTTTATCGACTTTATCTTCACCAGTTTCGAGAAAGTGATCCATGCATACTTTGATTTCAATTAAATCGCTCTTAATATCGTTTATTAACTTGCTTGCAACTCGTTTTTGTTTGTAGAATTGCTCATCGATTTTTTCCTTGTAAAATTCTTCAAACTCGTCTAAAGAGATTTCTATCATGTTCAAATAACCATTAAAAACCAATCAATTATTTTTATGTATTTAGATTAATAACTGTTTTGTTATTCATATATTTTCGAAGTACACTAGGAATTGTAATGGAGGAATCCTCGTTTTGATAATTTTCCAATAAACAACAGATAGTTCTTTCGGTAGCTATAGCAGTTGAGTTTAAGGTGTGTAAAGTTTGCTTCTCTTCGCTGGTTCCCGCGCGTCCCATTCGAATTTTTAATTTTCTTGCTTGGTAATCTAAACAATTACTACAAGAAACTAGCTCGCGATAAGTATTAGAAGAAGGAAACCAAGCTTCTAAATCGTATTTTTTAGCCGCATTGTCATTTAATTCTCCAGAAGCTATATTTACAATTCTGTATGGTAGCTTTAACTTCTGGTAAATTTCTTCTGCGTTCGAAATTAATTCGTTGTGAAATTTCCAAGATTCGTTTGGCTTACAAAATATGAACTGCTCAATTTTTTCAAATCGATGGACACGAAAAATTCCTAAAGTGTCCTTTCCGTGTGATCCTGCCTCACGTCTAAAACAAGAAGATATTCCCGCGTATTTGAACGGTAATTCCTCTTGATTTATAATTTCGTCGTAGTGATACGCCGCTAATGGCTGTTCAGATGTAGCAATCATATATAAATCTTCATCTTGTATTTTGTACAATTGTTCTTCGAAATCCCCTAGCTCTGCTGCCGCTTTCATCATTTCGTATTTCATGAAATATGGCGTCCATATTGGAGTATAACCTTTCTCTATTACGATATCCAACGCAAAACATAAAAGTGCTAGGTTTAACAGCACTAAATCTCCTCTTAAATAGAAGAATCGGGAGCCTGCTATTTCGGATGCTTTTTTTGTGTTTACTAACTTTAATTTTTCGACTAATTCCACATGTGATATCGGCTCAAAGTCGAACTGAGGTTGAGTACCCACAACTCGTTCAATTTTATTTGATGTTTCATCTTCTCCAATTGGAACTGATTCATGTAAAATATTTCCGACCTTATATCGAATCTTCTCTCTTTGTTCGTAGAATTCGTTTTTACTTATTTCTAATTTATCAATTCTGGTTTTAATTTCTGCTGATTTTTCTATTGCTTCCTTTGCTTTATCTTCATCTCCCGATTTCTTGTATTTACCAATATTTTTAGAGATTTCGTTTTTCTGTTGACGAAGCGATTCAATTTCACCTAAGGTCTCCCTCCATTTCTTATCATATTCTAATACTTTGTTAGCTATACTTGGATCTTTAAACCTCTTTTCTTCTGATTCAATTATCTTATCTAGAGCCGTTCGAAATAAATTAATATCTAGCACTTTAAAAACTCACAAAACTGTTTAAATTCAAATATTATGTAAGTATTTATAATGAATTTCTAATAACTTTTTCACTTACGGTTTCCTTAAGAAAAAGTATTTGGAAGCATTAATGGTCAATTCTTTCGTTAATAGTGGAGCGTAAAAACGCAGTTTTTACTTTTCTTTTGTTAAATCCAACCGTTTCGACGATTTTCATGATTTTTATTCTTTTTGCTTTCCCTTTCAAACCCTCATCTTTCATGAATTCGTTGGCAAAAGCTTCAACTTCAGACTTATCAACTTCCATAATTTGGGTAATTAACACCAAAATATAAAAGAAGTGATTTCACCATACTGCGTTTAGGGAAATAAAATAATCGTCATCCAAATTAATCGGATTCAAGCGGTTTTTCGAAGTTCTTTTTGCTAATATACATTTTAACCGCGAAAAAAAGCGAAAAAGCAAACCACGCACCCCAAAACGCAATAGATCCGACATATATAAACATATTAGGTTCAGCAGTATTTAACGCAGAAATTACAATTCCTATTATCCCTATAAGCGTGGATGTTGCACTGCAGAGGCCATCGAAAATTTCTTGCGAGAAGGATTCATCTTGTTTTGACATACTAGTTAATTAAATATTTACGATAATAAAACTATTGCATGTTCTCCCAAGTTCTCCCGATAACACTTTATTATGTCATTTCCAGTTTTGTAATCTTAGCAGAAAGAATAAATTAGGTTGATAATTCTTAAAATTAAAGTGATGTATACCTTTTACCCTTTCTAAATAAATTTTAATCATTACTTTTGGTGGTATTTCAAAAAGGTGGAGTAAATGTCTGAAGATCAGACCATTGTAAGGATAGGAGTATATGTTTGTCGTTGAGGAGTAAACATCGGTGCTCACGTGGATTGCGATGCGTTGCGTAATTTCGCAGAAACTCAGAGAAATGTGGTAATTGCAAGAACCAACGATTTTACATGTAGCGATCCCGGTCAACAAATAATTAAAAACGATATTTTAGAGTTGGATTTAAACAGAATCGTGGTTGCGGCTTGTACCCCTAAAATTCACGAACCAACATATAGAGCTGTGTTAATGGAAGCAGGACTGAGCCCATATTATTTTCAAATGGTTAATCTAAGAGAACATTGCTCGTTTGTGCATCAAGGTAATGTCAAGCAAGCCACAGAAAAAGCTATGAGGCTTTTAATTGCGGGAATAAATCGAGCGAGGCAGTTGGAATCAATACCGAGAAAGGAAATCCCAATTACGAAAAAAGCATTAGTTATCGGAGCAGGGATCGCTGGGATGAATGCGGCGCTTGACCTTGCGTCTCAGGGTATCGAAGTTCATTTAGTAGAAAAAGAACCCACCATTGGAGGGAAAATGGCGCAACTAGATCGAATATTCCCTACAGATGATTGTGGAATCTGAGTTTTGGCTCCAATAATGGTAAATGCTTCAAAACATCCGAATATTAAGCTTCATTCATACAGCGAGTTGATTGAATTTAGCGGTATAACTGGAGACTATAAAGTAAAAATTAGGAAAAATCCACGTTATATTGACGAAAGAAAATGTACTGGTTGAGGATTGTGCACCTCTAAATGCCCTATTAAAGTATCTAACGAGTTCGATCGTGGAATTGGCGAGAGAGGGGCGGTTTATATCCCATTTCCTCAAGCAGTTCCAAAGCTTGCGGTAATCGATAAAGATATCTGTATAGATTGTAAAAACTGCCAACGAGTATGCCCTGCAGAAGCAGTAGATTTTGAACAAGTCCCAGAGATTTTTGAGTTAACTGTTGGAGCCATAATAGTTGCGACAGGTTGGGACGAATATCCGATTATGGATAGCAACGAGTATAAATACGGGATATATCCCGATGTAATAACGCAAATCGAGTTAGAACGCATGTTAAGTCCAATAGGACCAACGAGAGGGCATGTATATAGAATTTCTGATGGAAAAATCCCTAAGAAGATTGCCATGATACAGTGCGTAGGGTCAAGAACGCTTAGAGGAAATCAATATTGTTCAGGAGTGTGTTGTAATGTTTCCCTAAAAAACGCACAACTTCTCAAGCAGGAATATAGTGACATTGAAATCGTGTTGTTTTACATCGATATTCGCTCACCTGACAAGGGAAACGAAGAATATTACCGTAAGATTCGAGAGTCAGGAGTTACTTTTATTAAAAGTAAGCCAGGAGAAGTTAAGTTAAACGAAGATGGAACTTTAAGACTCTACTACGACAATTCAATGTTGGATCAGGTGTCTTACATGGATTTTGACATGTTGGTTTGTTCCACAGGAATGATACCTTCCAAGGGAACAGAGCAAATATGTGAAATTATGGGACTGACGAAAGGTCCAAATGGATTTTTAACCGAAATTCATGGTTGTCTAAAACCTCAAGAAACTAAAAACTTGGGTATCTACATATGTGGTTGCGCTGCGGGACCAAAAAACATCCCTTATTCCGTATCTACGGCACTAGCTGCGGCTAGCAAAGTTTCTACGTTACTTTCAAACGATTCGATCAGTCAAGAACTCATTATTGCAGAAGTTAACGAAAATTTGTGCATGGGGTGCCATCGCTGCGAAAAGGTGTGTAATTTCGAGGCGATTACAGTAAACGAAGAAGAAATCGCTCAAGTAGACGGTTTAAAATGCAAAGGTTGCGGAACCTGCGTTACATCTTGCCCTGCTCGCGCCATAGACCTTGTGTATTTCCGTGACAGGCAGTTTGAAGAAGAAATCAAGGGGATTGGCGGATTTGAGGCTAATATTGAGAAATACATCCATAATGTAGAAGCTGTAGAACAGTAAATTAAAGGAGTTTCGTATGACTGAATCCGAAAGAAAAGTTATAGCGTTTGGTTGTGAAAAATGAGGTTATTCTGTCGCGGATTTAACTGGAACCACAAGAAGGAATTATTCCACTAAATTTCACTTAATTCGCGTTAGATGCACGGGACGAGTAGGCACTCATTTGATAATGAATGCTTTTTTAAACGGTGCCGACGGTGTAGCGATTATTTCCTGCCACGAAGGAGAATGTGACTATGGAGAAGCTAACATGAACACCAATAAACACGTAATGTTTTTAAAAAGTTTGTTCAAACATCTAGGGATTTCTGAAGATAGAGTACAGCAATACTTCTGCGCAGCTGCAGAGGTAGATAACTTCGTTCAAAGCGTTAACGATATTACAAAAAAGGTAGGGAGTTTACCTCCTCTGATAAATAAATCACAAATCGAATTAGAATGAATCTTCCAAATAAAATATGGTTGGATGATGACGACCTTGCGAAGGTATTCGAAACTTTGTATTATCAATTAAAAAAAGAGTATAACATGAGTCTAGAAGGAAATATTTCTTGGCAATTGCTAAAAAACATCTCAGATACTTTAGATTCCTATAGAATTAAAGCACTAATTGACGCAAAAACAGAGATTTTAGAGGCGGAAATTTATAGCGAAGAGCAGTACGAGTCTATCTTTTTTCAAATGTACGATAGGGAACAGGAGAAGTACGTATTATTAAATTTCTTGAAGGCACATGAGCGCACAAACTTTCAAAAATTAAGCGAGTATTCGAAAAACTCCAACCGTTCACTTTTAGAGGTACTTGTCCAATTAAGTCTATTAGAAAAAGAGCATCTTGTTAAAGTTGAAAAAACCTACGAAGATACGAAAGTTGCCGAGGAATCGCCTTCTTCACGAGAATTTAAAGACATGATAATTACTCCTTTAAATGGGAGTAGAATTAAACCAATCTACGAACCTGTAAAAACCATATTCGAATCGAAAGTTTGTTCGGGTTGTGGATTGTGTGCTGGCATCTGTCCAGTAAATTGCCTAAAATTAAATAACGGATTTGGGTACATAGACGAAGAAAAATGTATCAGATGTGGATTGTGTTATTACTCGTGCCCAAGAACATTCTTACCAATTGATTTGCTTAACATGTCGCAATCAAGTACCGATACTTTTCAAAATTATTCCAATGTTGGATATTATCTTGAGATATATTCTGCGAAAACAAAGATACCTCAAATCGCAGATGTTTGTCAGGACGGGGGAGTTTCAAGTACTTGCTTGTATCACTTGTTTGACAGAGGAATAATCAATATAGCTTTCGGAGCAAAAATGAGTAATACGCCCTGGAGACCAGAAACCACGGTGCTTCAATCTAAAGACGATATTGTGGCTACAGCTGGCACAAAATACGTAAATAACGCCAATTTGCGAGAATTATACCAACTTAACAATTCAGATAGTGCCATTGCTATCGTCGGTGTACCTTGTCAAATGCAAGCTTTAACTAAAGCTGAGCTTTATAACATAGGATTTCCTTTCTTGAGCCAATTAAAATACAAGATCGGGATTTTTTGCATGGAATCGTTCTCATACCCTTCTGTGTTAAAAATCTGTGAACAACTAAATGTTGACGTGAAAGATGTAAAAAAAATGAACATTAATAAGGGCAAATTTTTCGTATACGACAACCAAGGGGAAGAGTTTAGCATTCCTATTAAAGAGATATCCCATTTAGCCCGCGAAGATTGCGAATTATGTTTTGATCTGACTTCAGAAGCCGCTGACCTTTCCGTAGGATCAATAGGATCCCCTTCTGGGTGGAATACAGTGATAATTAGAACTCCAAAAGGAAAAGAATTATTTGAGGAACTTATCGAGAGAGACTTAATAGAAACTAAACCTATCAGCGAGGTTAAACCGGGGTTGCCACTCCTTTTGAAAGTAGCAGGTTCTAAGAGAACAAAGTGTAAAAAACACATTGAATCAAAGCAGCGAGAACAAAAACGATATCCCGATTATTCCTTCTGAATGAAAGAACGCTTCATATCAACATATATTGAAGGAATCACACGGTTTTCTCATCAAAATCAAAAAGTTAAAATTCAATTTTGAATTTAATACCTATATCAAAATATCGTAATTTAAGTTAATACACAATGAGTCATCAATCGGCAATTCGCCCCAAGCATTATCGGGAAAAAGTATTCTTCCGAAAATTGCGCACTCAAGTAGATGGTAGTGCTAAAGTGGAACATGGTCTAACTCAAGTCAAGGGTGTGGGAAGACGATTATCGCAAGCTATAGTAAGAATCGCTGGGATAAGCCCTGACATGAGAATTGGTGCAATCCCTGAAAAAGAATTAAACAGATTAGAAGAAATAATCCTTGATCCTGGAGCTCACGGAGTTCCAAGCTGGATGCTAAATCGCAACAAAGATCTTAGGACCGGAAACGACTTACACATAATCGGAAATCAGCTTGAGATTACCGTAAAACGGGATATAGACCGCCACAAAAGAATCAAAAGTTATCGTGGCATTAGACATCAATTAGGATTAAAAGTCCGAGGGCAGCGAACAAAGAGCACCGGACGACATGGACTGGTCGTTGGAGTGCTTAGAAGAAAACTAAAAAAAAAATTAAATGATTAAGGTGAAATCATGGGAGACCCAAGGAGACTAAAGAAAAAATTTAGAAAACCAAAACATCCATATCAAAAAGAACGGATTTTGGAGGAACTTGAGTTTTTAGGCAAATACGGATTGAGAAACAAGCGAGAGTTCTGGAAAATGCGTACGATGTTAGCCGATTTCAGAGGAATTGCTCGACACTCACGAACTTTATCTATAGAGAGAGCTAAAGAAGTACAACAAACTCTTCTGAAGAAACTTAATAGGATGGGAATCATTGGTTCAGAAGCGGAGTTTGAGGATGTGCTATTACTCACAGTAGAAGATATACTTAGAAGACGATTACAAACTCTTGTGTTTGAAAAAGGTTTAGCGAGTACAGTTTACGAAGCAAGACAACGCATAGTACACAAACACATTGCAATTGGTGACAAAGTCATAAATTCCCCTTCTTATATAGTAAAAAGCGAGGAAGAGGATTTGATACGTTTTTCGGCTAAAAGTCCATTAGCCCAAGTTCAAGAAAAAGGATAAAGGAAACTAAATTATGAGTAAAAAAGAAGAAAAATGGGCAATTGTCCACATATTTAGCAGCTATAACAATACGCTAGTAACCGCAACGGATTTATCTGGAGCCGAAACCTTTGCGAAATGCTCGGGTGGCATGGTAGTCAAAGCTGATCGAGATGAAAGTAATCCATATGCCGCAATGCAGTGTGGCTTTAGAGTAGCAGCAGGATTGAAGGACAAAGAGATCACAGGAATCCACATTAAAGTAAGAGCCCCGGGTGGTAATAAGAGTCAAACACCTGGTCCTGGTGCTCAAGCGTGTATTCGAGCCTTGGCTAGGTCGGGATTAAAAGTTGGTAGGATTGAAGAAGTAACTCCAAAATCTCACGATCACTGCAGGCGTAAGGGAGGTCATAGAGGACGCAGAGTGTAGGAAAAGCAACTCTATGTATTGCTCTTCACAAAAACATACTTGATTTTAACTTTTAAAGTGTTGAGTTTCTAAGGACCTAAGGTAATTAAGTTTTTCTTCTTGCCTACTAGAGTTAAATTTTAATTTTTAGTTGCTACCTAGTTTTTATTTCTTGGATAATCATTAAAAACTAAGTTAGACCTAGTTCTATTTTTTATTTATTTCGAAAGTGATAAACAGAGTAGCACTAGTTACTGCGATGTTGGAATAGATTAATCTTTAAATGCTACGGTAGTCCCTAATAAGATTCCCAAGATCATAATAATGGCATCGTAATTAAGCCAAAAATCTCCAAACATAATATGAAATATCACGGAACCGCATAAAGGCACAGTTCGCGTGATAGATCCACTTAGTGCTATTGGAATAAAGCCACCTATTATAGCTACTAATGCAAATATCATGCCTATTATACCATCTATCTTATTTTCTTTCACAGCAGCATTTATTCCCGCAATAAATCCACAACCGCAGCCTATAGGTATGAATTTGATAATAATATTAAAAATTAGTGCAAAGTCATAATTATGCGTGGCAGATGCTTGACCTAATACACCAGCTAATTCTGAATCAGAGAATAAAGCTATAACACCTGATATTATTAGCATTATCCCACCGATTAATGACAAAATAATGCCAATTTTCCCTATTAATTTTACCATATTTTTTCATATTGGATATTTCAAGATTTTTGTAAATCTTATTTTTAGTTTATGATATTCTTCTATTTATTTTTATCTAATGATACACAGTTAAGATTATTCTTATGTACGATCTTAAATTATCTTTTAAAATATTTGAATAGTAAAGAAGAAATGATTAAAAAACTCAAAAGATAGTCTAAAAAAACCAGAGTTAATTTAATGGAAAGGAAGTCCTTGAAAAAAATATAACAGGTATGAGAGATATGATTAAACACGCCTATTTTAAGTTGACTATAAACTTGTACCACCTATTATCGCTTCTATAAAAAGAATATATGTTTTACTATCTTATTCTTTGCTAATAATGAATTCCTGCGTCTATATTGCATTTAACACTATTTAGATATTATCGGAATTTATAGAATCACGTAGAATAGTATATTAGTACGATTGCTTAAATTAAATATATATGATTGTGTTATTTTTTTACTAGTAGTAGAGTCAGAGTGAAATTTGAGGATCTTAAGGTGAGGAATGAATCGTAATGGCGGAGAATAGTAAGGATGGAGAGAAAATAGAAGAAATAAAGGAAATTTTCCAATTTTTGACGGAGAAGGAGCCGACTCCAGACGAAGAGATAGAGGCGCGAGAGAAGTTAATAGAAAAATTTTCAGATATTAAGTCTTCCGACCAGTATACCCATCAAGTAAACTCAATTGAAGACATATTAGATCTTTTGGAGAAATGGGATACTCTGGACTTATGGTTCAAGGAAGTTGAGCCGTTAGTTAACAGAATTGAAAATTTCTTAAGAAGTGTTACTGAAGATAAAGAAATAGGGAAAACAATAATTAAACAACTAGTAGACGACACGAGTAAGCAAGAAGTAAGTCCTCCCAAATCAGTTTCAAGTGATGTCAACATAACTCAAATCATTAATCAGGTCACGGATCAGTTTAAAGGGGAAATTACCAAATTAAAGGATACGATTAATTATCTTAAGAAAGAATTAGAATCTAATGGCGAATCATTAAAGGAAAAAGAAGATATCGATAAAGCTGAAGCGTTAGTTGAAGAAAAGAGCGTAGAAGAACCCGAAGATGTAAGAGAACTAGAAAAGCAGACTGGAACTCAAACGGTACCTGAAAAACCCTCCTTGAAATTAGAGGAGGAAATAATGAATCAAATAGCCAAATTAAAATCTTTTAAAAAGACTCATATTAAACCCATAGATCTTGAAACGATTGAGGAACTTGACGAAGAGGAGATGGACATTCCTGATTCTCAGTCAGAGTACCAAGAACTAGCTCTAAACGATGTTACACCGACCTCGATAGAACCTGCTCCCTTTACTCAACTAGAAGAGACGCCAGAAGAAAGCGCTAATGTGGAACTTGAGAGTGAACCTGTTGTACCTGAACATCCTCCCGATGTATCCGTAAAAAATTTCGTAAAATTAACCCCTGAACCACAGAATTTTGGAGGAATGCATCCTCCCGAAGAGAGTTATCAGGAAGTGTCAGAAGACCTTAGCTACTTAGTTCCCCCTCAAGAACAACGATATGAGGAAAAACCAAGAGACTTTGTGTCGAAACCGCATGTTTTACCCAAAGAAGAAATGATAAAACAACTGAAAAAAATTCCACACATTAAGGAGATGTCAGCAACGAAAGCAATTCCAGATAAACCCGTTAAAGAGCCTACATTTGAAGAGGTTGAGGAAATTGTGGAAGACGCATTAAGTGAACATATTGAAGTTCCAGACGAGATTCAAGAAGCTAAGGATGAACCACAAGTGGCATCTATTATTTCTGAAATCCTTGAAATTAAACCCGATGTGCCCCAAAAACCAAGTTTCATCCCTAGAGAAACCAAGACAGAGAAGTCGATAAAACCGCCTTCAGATTTCGTTCCTTTCGTCACTAAAATGCCTAAAATCACCCAAGTTAAAGTGGTGGAATCTGAAAGTGAATCAAAAAAAGGGGATTCTAAAGAACTATTTAATGTATTTTCAAAATTAGGAGAAAAAGAGGAAAAACAACCGGAAGTAGAACTCGATCCTTTAAATGTATTAATAGAAAGAAGTAAGGAGAAAAAACTTCGGGAAGAACCTCCAAAAGCTCTCACAACGACCACACTATTTAATACCTACCAACAAAAACCCTTGAGGTCAGAGAGATTCAATGTAGCGGATACGAAAAAACCCGAAACCGATATTGTTGAAGAATTGCCTCAAGATAAGGATTTACTATATCAAGAACTAATTGCGCTTGAAGGAAAACGTTATTCTTTAGAAAAAAGCCAAAAGGAACTAGAACTCAGATACAAGAAGGGATCGATTAGTGATGTTGACTACAAGTCACAATTAAGTAATCTCAGAACAGAATTAGATTACACCACTTCAAGAATAAATAAAATTAGAAGAATTACTTCAAGGCTCTAATAAAGATTGGGAAATCTTATAATACGGTAACAACTCTAATTTATGCCTTGACGATTCCATCATTCGCATTACGTTTCTTACTTTCTTTGGATCTAATCCTTCAAATGATAATTTATTATCTGTTCTGTATAATATCTCGTCAAGCGTGTCGTAGGACATTCCAATCTCTCCTTCGTCGGTTTGTCCGTCCCAAAGCCCCACGGAAGGCGCTTTTGTTATAATTCTTTCAGGAATATTGAGAGTTTTAGGATTTTTCTAACTTCCTGCTTGTATAACGCTCCTAGTGGTTCGAAATCCACTCCGCTAGCACTAATTATTAAAATACTGTTTTTGCTATAAGATATGGTCTTTTTGGAAGAAGTGGAGTATATTTGTGAGAATTTTCAGTAGGTCATGAGAGAGGTTTATTTACTGCTGGAGATTTTAATTTTGTTCTCAATAAATTTCATACACATTTTAATAGTTATAAAGATGAGTTACTTGGCAATGGTTATATTCAATATAAAGAAGGAAAATATCAGTATAATCAGAAATTTTTCAAGCTAACTCCTGTTGGTATAAGAAGAGCAAATCAGATTATTGAAAAAAAGTGAGAAATTTTCCAGAAAAGTTTGAAAATCTAATTGGAACATGGAATGTTCGCTATATAGCATATAAACTTTAGATTACAGAGAAATTCTATGATTTTTCACATATTTCGTATGTGGGTGGCATTTCTAACTTATGTTTAGCAAGTTTTATCAATTCTTTAACTTTCACTAAATTTTTCTGGTTTAAATCATCAAGTGTCAAATCATAATCAATTCTATATATGATTTCATCTAATTCATCGTAAGTTATACCAATCTCGCCTTCATCAGTCTGACCTTCCCAAAGTCCAGCACTCGGAATCCTTTGTATTATTTTTTCAGGTATCTCTAAAATCTTGGCGATCTTCTTTACTTCTTGTTTATAGAGTGAGCCAATTGGTTCTATATCCACTCCACCTTAGTGTAGGAATTCGTAAATAATTCCTAAATCACCATATTTAGTGAAATATCCAATTGCAATCTCAGTTCTATTTCCTGTTCCCCCAACAATATAACCCATTGATTGGGCTATGGAATATAAAGTTAACATTCTCAATCTTGGTTTAATATTTGCCAATGCTATTTTATTTTCTTTAGTTTTTGATGACAAAGACTTTAATAATTCTTTAAAAATCGAAGTTAAATCAAAAGTAAGAAATTGGATTCCTAACGATTCTGCAACAAATTTAGCATCCTCCAGATCTTGGTATAAAGATTCACATGGTAATCCTACTGAAAGCACATTTTCTTTCCCAAGTGCTTTAGCAAAAAGCGCTGTGGTGACGGCAGAATCAATTCCTCCACTAAGACCTATAACCGCACCTTTCAGTCCTGCAGAATTTAAATAGCTTTTTATCCAGTTTTCAATATTATCATCTAAATTCGTATAATTTAATTTACGCATACTCAATAGAATTAGTCATTTCATTTAAAATTCGTTTTGATGTTATTTGATCACTGTAGTTCGTGAAATATCCTATTGCTATTTCTACCCTATTACCAGTACCAGCGACTAGACAATTATCTATTGATTGAGCAGCAAAGTACAGTGTAGCCATCCTTAATCGGGTTTTTAGGTTTACGATAGCTGCTTTCGAAGCAGATATTAAATTCCTTGTCTTAGCTATGAACTCGTTGAATGTTGACGTTAAATCTACTACGATTAGTTTAATATTTAGATGATTGGCTACTAAATTTGCATCGCTTAGATCCCCAGGATTCGATTCGCAGGGAAGAGCATAGGCAGTTATTCTTTCTTTTCCAACAGCATTCATACATAATGCTGCCGTTACGGAACTATCTATGCCACCACTCAACCCCACTACTATATTTGGTGATTTAGCTTCATTCGTGAGTTTCAAAATCCAATCTGTAATTGCTTTTATCGTTTCAGAAATTTTCAATTTTCGCATATATATTCTCCTTCCTAAATTCGATTTGATTATACAATATAGACTACTCTTTTATTTACGTAAAGAATTAAATTTATTGAGTATTATAACTTTATAAGTATAATACATTAATAAAACCAAATTCAGTTGACCATTATGTCTGAAGATTTTAAAAATCTTGTAGATACCTCGTTTGACAACGGAACTCCATTTTGGCTGTACACTAAAGATTATGTTTACGGTATGATTCCCACGGATGGAGATAAGTGGAAGGAAGTTTCTTACACATATGAGGATCCCGACGAGCCGCTTGTTGTGAGAGAAAGAAATGCAGATTTGTCTTTTCAGTTTATGTTTGAAGAACTGGAGAAGGGAATTAGTTTTTACATCGAAGATTTAAATGTTCTTGATTTAAAGGATTTTCGAAATAGCCTCGAGGGTAAATCAGGTTCAGATAAAATAAAGACATTAATCGACGAGTTAATTAATAATTCGAGCAATTATTCGTCTAATCTTCCTATAGTTAAATCAAAAGATGATCTGGGAATTCTAAAAGAAAAAGTGTAGAATTTATATTTTTTTATTCCCTGCTATTATTTTTATTTTTGCGATTAGATATACAGCCCCTTTCTTTGAGGGTATCGCTTAATAAATTGCTTATCTATTTTCCTGCTCATTAGATAGTCAATGTTTGGGTCTTGTTCTGAGATTACTTTTTTAATGTAATTTCCATGCTGAGGAGAATATTTCTCTATTCCTGCGGCTACAATACTCTTATCTTGCTTAATTGGAACGATCATGCCGAATAGTCGTAATAGATCGTCGCTTGACATTTTCCGACCAATCGTATCGTCAATATCCTTATCTATATTGCGTACAATTGTACCCATTGACAAAGAAGAGTAGGGATTGATAAGCTTGGATTTTAACCAATAGGAATTTGGTTTTTTATTAATAAAGGTATCGTAATTTCCGTTTTTATCTGGTGAACTTATAACTCTCCAATCTTTTTTGTCTTTATCATATTCTTTTTTCATTTTTTTAACGATTTTACTAATTGGAGCAACTCCGTAGTTCTCGGCTTCTTTATCTTCGTCTGTCATGTGTCTATTATATAAAGTAAAAATACATATAAAAATTTAGATAAAATATTGGTAAACCGTTATACTAATATATACATAATTGAATTAAAAAGGATATTTAGAAGATATTAAATCGAGTTTATATTAAAAGCATGAATAGTAATCCTTCTAAAGATAAATTCACTCAATTCATAGAAAAGATTCGAATAGTGTTAAACCAAAGGTCATTGGAAGGATTTACAGACTTATTCTCCTCTTTCTCAGAGTTTGAAAGATACTATTTTAGTAGGGATAACAGAAATAAACAAAAAGGAATATATTTGACTCAAAATCCGATTACTGAGTTTCTAATAAAGCGTATTATTATTCGTTATCTAAAGGAGTATTTTTTAGGTAACGATAGTTTTCCACCAAATCTCGAAAATTTCGAGGACATCACAACTCTGGATTTTGATGTAAAGCATGTAATTTGCGAGAGATTACTTGCTTTACGAGTTATCGATCCTGCCTGTGGAACGGGTGTGTTTCTACTCGATTATATAAAGATTCTACACCAACTGATTCAAACCACTTACAACGAGACAGATTTGCCGGAAAAAATCTTAAAAGTTATTAAGAACCTTTATGGCTTTGATATAAACGAATCGGCAATATTATTGAGCGTATTAAATTGTTTGAAGTGGTTTAACTCGCTTAATTACGATCTAAAAGAATATCTGATATCCTTTAAATCAAATTTTCGAGTTGTAAATAGCATAAACGATGACGCAATAACTACCAAATTTGACCTAATTATTGGTAATCCTCCCTATGGAAATATACTTTCAGCTGAATATAAACAAATTTTAAAGCAAAATAACATTATTTCCTCAGATATATACTGCATATTCCTTCTAAAGGCACTCGAGTGGTCAAAAGGATTAATTGCTTTTGTAACCCCTAAAAGTTTCTTAATAAGACAAAGCTACATCAGGTTCAGGGATTTACTACTTACAAAAGCAAATTTAATTGAAGTCGTAGATATTGGTCCAAATATTTTTCCTCTAGCAACAAATGAGGTTCAAATATTAATTTTCGAGCCAAAAAATAATAGAATTAAGAATCTTGAGGTTTTTAAATTTCCAAGAACTAGGATAATAACATATAAAAACCAGGTGTATGACACTCTCAAAATTTGTTATAATAAATTCTGTAAGTACAACCAGAAAGCAAAGAAAGTTTACGCATATACGACTGAAGATCGTTGCCCATTTTGTAAGAAAGCCACTTTTAGCATGAACCGAATAAGAATTAAATCGAATCTTCGAAAATTAGCGCTTATAGAAAAAATTGAGTCACAAGGTAATTTGAATTACTTAAACATTGTAGATTTTCCTCACTTAATAAGAGGAGAAGAAGATAAAGGGTTAAAAGCCGTTAGAGCACAATTAAATAAATCGGGAGGGGATTGCTACTTCTTAAACGCGAAAAAACACTTTTCCTATTATTTCTATAATAAAAAGAAATCCTTTGACTTAAATTCAATTACTCCAGAGAAGTTGAAAGGCTCAAATTACGAGTATTATACGAAACCGAAGTTACTCATAAAACATAATAGCATAATCCCAGAAGCAGCTTATTCTGAAGAAAAGGTATGTTTTACTTCTTCCATCTACTCACTAATCGAGAAGACCCCTATAGAATTAAAGTTTTTATGTTCTATTATTAATTCAAGTGTAACGCAATTCTACTGCGTGTATGGCATAAATAATCAAATGAACACAACGATAAATTTAAACCAATACATGATTCGACACTTGCCAATCGTAGAGATCGAACGCTCCGGTAAACGCGAACTAGCTAAAGAGGTTGACTTAATATCGACTGCGCTGAGAAAAGCTTCTGGTATTGTCAACCAACCCGTTAAACGCAGCTATAAAGCTATGGAGGATATAATTTTTGAATATTTTAATATTACAAACGAAGAAAAAAAAGAAATTATCGAAGATTTACAAAACAGAATAAATTTTACTAAAGAAATATATAGAGAGTCAAACTAATTAGGATTCTAGCTCAACTACAAAGTCACAAATATCGTCGTCTGAGCCAATAAACTTTTGACGCTTAATAGTTATATTTGGATTAAATTCTTTTATGCTAGTTTCTAAATAAGGGACGCACATTTCGCTACAAATTAAGCTCGTCTTGTCTCGCCGATTTGAATTTCTTTTCATAGCATCGATGTAAGGGCATTCAGTTACCTCGATAATAACTTCTTCTTCATTTGCTTTTATAACACGATGCTTCATGCCCTCGCATTTCCAAGTAAACGACAGAATTGATGTTAAATCTTTCAAGGAATTACCTTTAATATCTAAATACCTTTTTACGCGTCTAAAAACTATCCCATATAGTCTTTGCCAAACAATAATATCCAAATTTAACGCGAGGTCAAAATCTTTTTCCTCTTCGACGCATATCATCCATAAGCCATCCAAAGTTTTGAAATTCTTTTCAAAGTAATATATTCTGTCTCTATTAGTAAGTGTTTCAGGTGTATATAACTTAAAATCTGCTTCCTTTTTGCTCTCATTTAGTGGTTCTATAGAATACTCGAAACTACAGTAATCGTCTCCTTTAGCGAGTAGCTTAGGTCGTTTTAAATCAATAGAAGGGTTGCATTCCTTTGCAATCGACCTATAAAATGGTATACACATATTTTTACAAATTAGTGGGATTTTGTCATGCCGCTCGGGATTTCTATCCATTGCTGAGTGATAGGGACACTCAAAAACTTTTGTTGTCGCTTTATTGAACGACGAGTTTGAAATTTCGTATTTCCAACCCTCTGCAGACCATCTGAAGCTGAGAATTTGTAATAGTTCTTGAAGCGAATTACCTTCAATTTTTAAATACCTCTTGAGTCTGCGAATTATAATTTTAATTAATCGATTCCAAACTTCTATGTCGATTTTTAACGCGGTGTCCCAATCTATAGCGTTTTCGGTTTCGATCATCCATAACCCATCGAGAGTAAAGAAGTGTTTTTCAAAGAAAAACAATTTATCGTCAATTGTCAATTCATTCATGATTAAATGATTTAAATGGTAAGTTTGGTAGAAAAATGAACGGTAAGAAAAAAATGCATTTTTTGGAAAAAATTCACCTTATTAAAAGCCTCTTCGCATTTTCATAGAAAATCTTGTCGTAAAAGGTTTTGGGTAAATTCATATCTAACAACCCTTTAGTAGATATTGAGTAATCGTAGGGAAGATTCGGAAAATCACTGCCAAATAATATTCTATCTTCATATGACAACAAATCCTCCTTAGTAGGACGATTATACTTTCTTTCCCTGAAATGTTCATCTGGAATGTAAATCATAGTGGTATCTAAGTAAAAGTTATCAAATTGATTAAACAAGCTCATGAATTTCTTATATTCATACGCTCCCATATGTGCTACGATTACCTTTGCGTCAGGATATCTATTCATAAACTTTATGAAGTTATCGTACCCAATGTACTTATTTCGATAAGGAGCTGTACCCGCGTGGAAGCATATCCAACACCCGCGATCAACTAAAAACTCGTATATTTCATGCATTCTCGGGTCGTCGGGATAAAATTTCTGAACGAGAGGTTGAATTTTTATTCCTATGAAGTTATACTCTTCTATTATTTTTGTTATATAATCCAGTTTATTCTTATCGTCAGGCCATACTGAGCCAAAAGGTAGCACTTCTTGGTATGTTTTGGCAAAATTGTAGGTCCAATCGTTAATATACTCCGCAACTCCTTGTTTGTGAGCATAATTATAAGCCGTAAATCCCACAATATTTTGAGCCCTTAAAAAATTCACCAGCTCTTCAGTTTCTAATTTGTATTGGATTGGCCATCCAGTGACCTCCCCATTTTCGTTGGGTAATTCTAACGAGTTCCAAATCGCCTTAAAAATACGCGGAGGAAAAAAGTGAACGTGAGCATCTATAATTTTGAAATCGAAATGACTGTAAGGCACGAAGAAAAGAACGTATTAATGTAATAAAAGTTACAGAAATTAGTTTAATTGATACTATACATGTGACATAATCCTTAACTCAATTCGATCCTTACAATAAAATAAAAAGGAAAAAAGGAGTATTTTTATTCTTTCTTAATGAGAGTTGTGAGTTCACTCTTCAATAAGTCTCTAATAGCGACGCGAATGACTTCAGAACGGTTCGGATAAAGGTTCATATTAACTAGCTCTTCAATACCAGTTAAGTACGCCTCAGGCAGATGACAAGTTACTAATCTCAATTTGTTAAAATCACCAATTTTTAGAAGTGTTATTAATAAATTCAAAGTTCGAAAGAGTAATATATCAGTATAATACCACGGTAATATTATCTTTTGATTTGATTAAGAGCTTCTAAAAATTAGTTTAGATACTTAAAAAACGATATCCAAAAGTATAGAATATTTAAATAATAAGTTTTCATTTATTTAAATTGAGTTTATCAAAGACTATCTTATGAAATACATTCATGAAATAATAAAAGGGAGGACATCGAAATAATTAGAATATTCGCCGTTGTTGTCAAAAAATAAGCTCAATTCTGACAAGAAACTATATATGATTTATAATTCAAAATTGAAAAAGATATTAATTCAACATAAAAGGGAGAACTAAAAATGAGTGAGTCTGAATATAAATATAATGTCGTTGTTAATGACCAAATCCTAATACATGAAAATTTTAAACAGAAGGGAAAAGAATACGGGATAGTAAAACTAAATAGGAAGCAAATTGAAGCTTTAATCGAAAGTATTGATTTAATTTCGAGATCTCCTCAATTATCACCCAAATTTGCGGAAATGATTGAAGGGTATCTCTTACCTAGATTTGAAGAGATTACTCAGATTTTATACGATATAAAATCATTACCTTCCGAACTAGGCATAGAAATTTCAAAAGAGAATCACAAGGATATATCACACGGGCATAAATACGCTAGCGTCGATTCGGGACTAGAGAAAAAGGGGTTCAAACTTGAAGACTTAAAAGATGTAATGAAAAACATTAAATTCGTTAAGCATAAGTGATTTTTCCCCTCAAATCCTATAATATCACGGATTACGAAGGTTAATCAAGTTTGAGCGTTAAAAAATATGCAAATTGAAAAAGGATTTTGAATAATTTGCTCACGAGTCAAACAAAAAGAAAAAAATTCGATATTACTTTTTATTTTTCTTTAATTATAAAATACTAAAATCTTAATTTCAATCATAATTGTACTCAAATTCAATAACCCAAACGATAATTTTAATGAATTTCTCACAAGAAATTACACAGAGTAATATATCAGTAAAATTCAAGTATTAAACTTGTTGAAATTACTCGTTTCAGAAGATTACAGAAAAAGTCTTAAATCGATTTATCTTACGAAGTAAATAAAACTAAATCTCTATTGGATTATGAAACATAAAAAACAAACCGTTGTTTCGTGTTCTTTCGTCTTATTATTAACTGTATTATCGATTTTAAACATTTCACTAATTGGATTCTCTTATTTGAGTGTGAACCTCCGAAAGTCTTCCTCACGCGATTATTGGCCTACAAATAGTTGGCTAACTTCTACGCCTGCAGAACAAGGGATGAGTTCAAGCAGACTGAACGATATGATCGACGAAATCGAATCAAGTTATACTGGAGCGCATTCCGTGATTATTGTAAAAAACGGATACATGGTTCTTGAACAATATTTTGGAAAGACCTATGATAGTGAAAAAAAGCACATGTTACAATCAGTCACTAAAAGCTTTACTTCTACTCTTATAGGAATTGCTCTGCACGAAGGTTATATTAATAATATACGGCAAAAAGTAGTGGATTTCTTTCCAGATTATACAATTTCTAATCTTGACGCTCGCAAGAAAACCATGACACTAGAAGATCTATTAACAATGACGGCGGGATTTGATTGGGACGAACATAGTTTACCTTATACTGATCCAAATAACTCACTCACCGCAATGCATCAAAGCTTGGATGTAGTTCAGCATGTGTTAGATACAACGATGGCATACGAACCAGGAGAAATATGGGTGTATAATTCAGGTGCTTCTATTCTTCTAGGAGCTATTATTCAACAAGTTTCTGGATACACAACCCTACAATTCGCAAAGAAGTATCTATTCGAACCCTTGGGAATTTCGGACGTGTTATGGTTGCCTGCTTCCGGAGGGTGGTACCACACGGGCGGAGGCTTATATTTAAGACCTCCCGATATGGTGAAATTGGGATACCTATATTTAAACAACGGTATTTGGGACGGGAAAGAGATAATCTCCAAGGATTGGGTAGAAAATGCAACTCAGACGAGATATTACCCCTACATGACAAAAACTACGGGTTACGGGTATCAATGGTGGACAATCCCTAAATACGACATTTATTGCGCAAGGGGCGCCTATGGGCAGTATATTTATGTGAGTCCAGAAAATGACTTAGTAGTTGGATTTAACGCCTATTTTAATAAAGAATATCCATTAGTGGACGCTTTACTATACAAATACATACTTCCCGCCTTATCTCCCGACGAACCCAGCGATGATTATCCAACAGCAGTCATTATTATTGTGCTTATCATCGCTGTTGTATTTGTGATATCGATTGGAACCTATTTAATAAGAAAAAAGAAGAGAACATAATCTGGTTCCATTGTAATTTTCAGTTCGTTTGGATTAATTGTTTATTATAGAATTGCCAATAAAAACCTCAATGGATTTGAGAATATAATATAAAAATATAAGTAAGAAAAAAATATATTATTTGGTGTGCTTAGAATAAAAACCCGGCTAGGATGCTCAAATCTTATCGGTTAAATTCTAAAGTGCACCAAATTTTATTAGTTATTTTCGGTAATGTCGATGTTTTTACCAGGGATTTTCCTCATTCGAATTTCTAACAACCCTTTAGACATCTTAGAACTAACAGACTCTATATCGGCATCTCTAGGAAGCGTAATGTCCATATTTACATCAACAAAAGAGTAGTATTTCCTTTGATATACCCGCTCTTTTTTCTTTTCCTCTTCGCTTTCTTTTACAGCATCTCGTTCAGATTTCGGTTTTGTAGCCGAAACATTCAAAATGTTGTTTATTAAGGAAACGGACACCTCTTCTTTAGAGCGTCCGACCAAGGGTACTGTTATGAGGTATTCTTCGCCTAAATCCTCCATGTTGTAAGGAATATAGCCGTGAGAATATAATCCTGGCCACCATCGCATACGCGGACCACACGCCATCCGAAATTTAACAGGACCAGAAAATCGGGAGTGTGCCCCATATTTTGCATAGTTTCCTGTATTACACATTTTTTTCTACCTTTTTTTGTGTTTGGTAAGTAAAATTTTTCAATTCTTAATTTCTATTTAAAAGAATTACTTTCTTCAGTGTTTATGTCAATTTTTCTTGCTGGTTTTTTGCCAAGTTTGATTTTTAACAACCCGTTCTTCATCATAGACTTAACATTGTTTTCGTCAGCATCGGTCGGTAAGGGGATGTCTAAGTTAATTGGTCGCTCATAAATCCAAGAGAAAATGCTTTTTCTTCGTTTTTCTCCTTCGTCCTCTTCTAATTTTGGTTTAGTAGTAGACACATTTAAATTGTCGTTAATCAAGGATACTTTCACATCGTCTTTTGAAAGTCCAGGTAAAGGAACAACCACTGTGTAAAAATCGTCACCCTCGATAAGTTCGTGAGGTATCCATCCTTTAAAGCCTTTAAAGTCTCCCATGTAATCTTTAAAGTGACCCATTATTCCATGGATCATTTTTGAAAAATCCTTGTTAAAAAAGGGTGGCATCGGTCCATGTCTTCCATATTTGTGCCAACATTTAGGGTCGTAATTTCCTTTGTAACTCATTTTCTTTTCGTTCCTCCTTTTTCTTTAATTTTATTTTATTTTTATTCGATTTACAAATTTTCACCTATTGATCTTAAAAATCCTCAAATTCATCGTCGTCTTCGACAATTTCTATTGTTTTTGCAGTCTTTTCTCTCTTTTCTCTAATGTGGTCTAGCAATTCGCCTAATTTCTTGATTTGATCCTCTAAATGTTCAATTTGGTTTTCCATAGCAACTTGTCTGGATTTTAGCGCTTCTTTTGAATGAGTTAACCGATTGATGTGCTTTTGGATTCTTCTAATATTTTCTAATGAATAATCCGATTCGTCAATATCGACTTCGTGAGGTACATGTCGGAAAGGGAAGCATGAAAACATCTTACTTTCGATGTTTGGCATAGGAATTGCTTTGATTATCGTTTGAATGTAGTCGCTAAGCGTATCAATGCTTGGAATTAGGTTATTTTCTAAAATATTCTTCACTCTCTCTTTACCTATGTCAGATATTCGATATATTTTTTTCTGGCGATTGTTCTCTTCGACTTCCTCGACTTCCAAATAATTTTTTTCCGCAAGCCGATTTAAAAGCGGATAAATCGTTCCCGCTGAAGCTTTCCACAGGTTTTTAAATGTTTTATTTATCTCATTGATGATTTCGTAACCCGTTATTCCTGTTTCGTTATTGATTATAATAGATAATACCAGTATGTCTAATCCTGACAACGATCCTTTTTGATAACCGCTAAATTTTTTTCCAAAAAACATTTTTTCATCACTTGCGATTGTATTTCGATTTGAATATATCATAAATCGAATATTAATATAATAAAGAAAATTAAGGTATTTAAATGTATCGGAGATCGAACATTGATTAAAGGGCATTTTCTACACAAAAACCCAGAATTTTTCAAAATTACAAAAAGTTTTTGTTAGATTTCATTCATACAATTAATATAATTAATAATTACAATTAAAATGGAACCACAATGCCAAAAGCAATGGTAAATCACATAGAAATCGAATACGAGACTGTCGGAGATCCTACTTCAAAGCCATTACTAATGATTGCAGGACTAGGAAGTCAGTTGCTCGCATGGACTGACGAATTTTGCGAAAAATTTACGGAAAAAGGCTTTTTTGTCATCAGATACGACAACCGAGATGTAGGATTATCGACTAAATTTGAAGATGCAGGTGTCCCTAATTTTACGGAGATCAACGCTGCCCACGCTCGTGGGGAATTACCCGAAATACAATACACTTTAGAAGACATGGCAGACGACACAGCTGGTCTATTAGACGCTTTAAATATAGAAAAGGCACACATATGTGGTGCTTCTATGGGTGGTATGATTGCCCAGGTTCTTGCCTATAAACATCCTTCTCGGGTACTCTCTCTTACGGTGATTATGAGCACGACGGGAAATCCCAGCTTGCCTCCAGGAAAACAGGAAATTGTAGCGCAGTTGTTCGCTCCCCCTCCTTCAGAACGCGAAGCGTATATCGAAGAAACGGTCAAGCGCGACAGAACAATATACGGCACTTTTCCTTACGATGAGGAGTTAGGAAGAAGATATAGGTCAATGGAATACGATCGCAGCTATTATCCTGATGGAGTAACCCGCCAATTCGCAGCAATGGCAGTACCTGGAAATATTCAACCC
>JAHPYY010000093.1 GCA_019058515.1 Promethearchaeota archaeon | reverse complement strand
GAATCTTGTACAGTCAAGTATTTTTCATAATGAGGGTTAACTGCTCTACGTGCTCTTTCCATCCTTTCTTTGAATCTGTGTGATAGAGACTCATAAAGTATATCTTCGAAAATAAAAGGATTAGACCATTTTTGCCTATTTCTTCTTTCTTCTTTTTCTTTTCTTTTAAGAGCCTCATATTCTGGATTTAATTCTGTTCGCATAGGAGCTATAATAGTAGCAAAAATATATCCCCATAGCTTTTCTAAAGTTTCTTCAAGTACGTTTGTATCAGCAAAAATAGTATCAAACTTTCTTTTAAAGTTTCTTACTATTTCTCGGATTTGTCCTAAAGTACAAGGTATTTGATTTTTTTCTTTAAGAACATTAATAGCATTATCAACATCTTGTTTAAAATCTTTAGCAAATTCAGAATGATTAAACTTTGGTATAGCATAATCTAAATGATATTTTTTTCTATATCCTTTAGGCTTCATTTATTTTGCTCCTATGGTCCAATTAATATTTTCCAAGTTCTATTAGAATGAACTTCCTGTTTGCCCATTTGACCTAATTTATATCCTACAAAGAAATAAAGAATAATTAAAAATATAACTAAAATAATCTTTTTTATTTTCATAGTTTTAAAAAATTAAAGATGCTGGACTATTCCAAGTTGTATATAGGTGTCCATCTTGATTCCAAATTAAAGATCTAATATCATCGTTTCTATGAGTATCTTGAACACAATATTCGAAATAAGTAACTGAAATACCCCTCACATCTTTAATTACTGCACCATAAGGAAGTTGTCTAATTGTAGAATACTGTTTAATTTCCTTATAATAGTTCTTTATCCACTTATTTACATTAAAGTTAGTAGTAATATTTTTCTCGATCCAAAGAGCCGCTTCATTTGAAAGAGTAGTATCCATTCGATAATTAGGAATAGTTACTTCTCGAAAAGAAAGTTGTCTAATGCCAATATTAAGACATTCATCTATCCAATCTTCAAAACAGTTACGAACTGCATAAGGCGTTAACATTACAGTAATTCTAGGGATTAAGTGGTTTGATTTCATATATTTAAACATCCCAATTTTACTATAATGAGTTAAGATAGGAAGATCATCTACAGAAACCGCAACGATATCTGTTCCTATTATATGATAATCACGTAATTTATGTGAAATGTTTTCAGTAAACATCGTTCCATTTGTTTGAAGAACAACAGGCCATTCTTTAAAATGAGGCATTATTTTTGAAATAAATTCATAATTTAAAGTAGGTTCTCCCTTTCCAGTAAGAACAACATCTGTTACTCCTGCTCTTTCAGCAAAAGATTTGACCTTATGAATAGAGGCATACATTTGAGTTTCATCAGGTAAAGGATTCCAAGTCATTTTAGAAACACAGTAGGGACAATTTTGATTACAACCCTTATCTGGAATACAAATAGAAAGTGTTTGTGCTACCATTCTCTTTTCCTCCAACTAAGTTATTTAGTACTCCTTGTCAACATTTAAAATACAAATATTGACAAGTTCTTAGGAGTTTAACATTCTCCTAGTCCAAATCTTCCACTTATCAGAAGTAGGATTCAATAACTTATATCCTACTGCATATTTAAATTGTCTAAAATCTACCCTATGAAGATCTTTATATTCTTTTAGAAAAAATTCTAAAACTTCTTGCTTTAACCCTACAGGAATTTTAGGCATAAACTCCTTCAACTTAGCAGAGATCCGATCAACCATTTCTTCTTTATTTAAGAAAACAGGAACAACTAAAGTTCGTGATTTTACTGCTAACTCCACTGAGTCTCTATTAGTAATAATAATAATTCCAGATTCAAATGTAAACTTAATAGGTACTCTATTTTGTTTTCTATTAAGTTGTTTATAATCTACCCAAGAAATTTCTCTTTCTTTTCGATCATCAAGAGCACTAAGAACAATTTCTCTGTTGGCAGGACTACGCCATGCATGATCAAAATCATCAAAGACAAGAGTATATCCACTCTTATATTTATTTAAGATATAAACAAGCTCTTGTGTTCCTTTAATAGAACCTTTAAAGATTTGATACTTATCAGCTTCCTTTTGAACAACCTCACGAACTATATGAGATTTTCCTACCCCAGGTCCACCATAGACAAGTGCTCCACTAAAGTATCCTTTACAAACACCTTCTGCTGTTGCTCTAAGCTGTTCAAAAACATCTTTATATCCTGCTCCCTGAATCTCTTCCCATTTCTTTTGCTCATTAGTTCGTTCATCTTGTACAGTCTTTACTTTAAGACCACGAACATCGTTTGTTTTATTTTCATATTCATTTTCAAGTTTATTATCACTTAAAAATCTTTTGACACAAGCATAGAAAGAAGGAACTTCTACCTTTATTTTATTTTCTTCAGACCAAGGAAGGAAGTATTTATCATATACTTCTGAGATTCTTGTATCTTGAATGCGGTTTATAAATAAAGGATCAGATTTAATCCAATCCTTTATTTCATCATAAAATTTTGGTTTTCTTCCACGCTTAGCCATAATTTTTACCAGTTAACACTATTTATTTAATATGTCCACAATAAATACATTTTAATACACCAGTACAGGGTATCCTACCACTATAAGCATATGAG
>JAHPYY010000092.1 GCA_019058515.1 Promethearchaeota archaeon | reverse complement strand
GTTAAAGTCCTATATTATTAAGAAATTACCCAACTTCGTGGATTGCGAAGGTCCCGACACTGAAGGGAAGTACCCGTTGTATAAGCTTCTTAATTTTAGTGCGTGAACTCTAATTTGGTTTGAGATATTTTTATGTCGTTAATTTTAGAAACAACCCGTAATTAAATATTGAAAGGATATTGCGTACATATTACTTATTTTTTTGAAATGTGTGGATAATATTTGCATTAACATTTAAATTTATGAAAAGTAATATTATAGATTAACGAGGAATTATACTATGTCTTATGCTGAGAAGGACCTTTCAGATTTGGCTAAACTTGCATTAGGAAATAAATATGAATATGTAAACAATCCACAAAAAATACGCGGAAAATCAGGAAAGTATTGGAAATTCGATGCTATAATTAAAGATTACGAGGCGGGAAAATTTGGTATATTTATAAGGGATTGGAAGCGCGAGATTTCAATTACTCAATTACGGCAATTACACAAAGCCTGTTTGGATACGAAGTTTGTAGGAGGGATAATGATCTGCAATATCGTAACAGACTTTTCTCAAGACTATTGTCAACAGTTTGGAATCCAACTTCTCTCTAGAGGACGTTTGGTTTCGATGTTAAAAAAAAGGGATTACGAGTTCTAATTTTTTTCAGTAAAAAGGGCTTACATTAAAACTTCTACGCCCAAGTTAGATAAAACAATAATAATCAGCAGTCCAATTATTATAGGATTCAAATAGTTATCCTGTAATTTTATCTTACTCGTGGTAATATCGATTATTAGAAACGCGATGGATAGATACGCAGACAATAGCGTTGTCAATTCTAAAGTCCAAGTTGATAGACTAAGTAAGTTTGAAATTAAAACTGCGGAAAATGTACATATTATCGTAAATATTACTCCTGCCATATAACCCTCTAACGTCTTCTGAGTATTTCTTGGAAAGAAGTGTTTATTGCGAGCGAGTTTTCCAAAAATAGAAGCGAACGCATCAGCTACAGAAGTAATTAATAGCGTAATTAAAAAAATCGGGAATTTGAAAAAGATAAAAGGCCCAAATCCAAACACCATTACGGAGGTGCTACTAAACGAATCCAACTCGTTTGGAGTTAATCCAGCCATACATAATTTTATTGCATTAGGTGGCATATAATTAAAATTAAATAACCGTATGATATCCGCGATAAGAAATGTGAAGGCAAAATCTATACCTATAATTACTATAAAAATAACCGCGTAATTATACCAGTTACCGTAAAACAAACTTCTTGTAGCATAAAAAAGAAGGATGACGATAATAACGACGAATCCTGGAATAATATGGGTAATCTTCCTTTTAATTTTGCTCTTTTTGGCGAAAACTTCACACAATTTTATGCAGAATAGATTATAATTGTTTAATTCCTTCAGTTTTTCGGAATTTCGCATTACTCGGACTTTGGCCGTATAAGCCCACAATCCTATTATCGTCATTGTGCCAGCAATGAATATCAAACCTAATAGCGAGAATTCTTCCTCCATAGATGGCAAGATCTGGCCTACCTTTTCATTTCCAAATCGCAATATGATTAATGGGTAATATAACGAAATCGCTATTGTTAAGAGAGTATGAACTATCTCGTTAATCTTTTTATAACTATCCTTTTCTTCTTTTGACCATGTCCTTATAACGTGAATAACCATAAAAGCTGAGAGGATTCCTCCAATCAAAGATATGGGTAAAACAGTAACAAGGAACCAGAATAAATTCATAAGATTAGGAGAGCGATTTATGTTGGGTTGGCAAATTAAGTATAAAAGTAATATAATTATCAGAATTAATATATAGTTAAAAAAAAGGTTTTGGAGAACAAAGTCCGTATCCTACTGAGTTGTAAAAATCTTTCCAGAATAGTTTAAAAATTATGTTAATTTAATAAAAAAGTGGAATATTTAGATGCGATTCTCTAAGTGGGTGATCATAAATAAATAACAAAGATGAATACACGAAATTAACAGAAGTGATACATGTCGAAGGAACTTCCTATGGTATAAAAATCGGGTTCAGTATCAAATCTAATATGTGGAACATCTATCTTCTAAAAGATGAGCATATAGTTAATCAAAATACATTCTCATCAGAGATGGAGTACTTCCCCGATCAAAATATCCTTGTTAATTGGGTTATTAACGCTATACCAATCCCTCTTATTAATCCAAGAAATGTAATGGACGCAATCATTAAAGTCAAAGCCCAAGTAGATGCAAATAAAAGTATGTTTATCCCTGAAGAAGAAACTCTTGTTGATATTGAGCAAAAAATTAAAACCCAAGAAGTTCGTTTTAAACAAAACACAGAATTGCTACAGATGTTAAAGCAAATAAATCAGTTGATAAAGGACGGAGCAACTGGTTTGGATATTCAAAGGGAGCTCGCCAAACATCCTTTAATTTACACGGATTCGTTTAGAATCTATGACTCTATGTTTAAACGAGTGGGAAATAATAAGCTTGGCGATCTAACAGATACGACCTCAATGTTTAACGATGAGAAAACCAGGGTAGACTCACCCGTTTACTTTATCGATTTGATAAATTATCAGCTGAACCATGCTCTAACTGAAAATAAAAACATCGAAAAAAATCTTGATAAACTTCGTAAACTAAAGGAGACAAGTACTTAGAGAAATTAGGAAAATAAATCTCAAATTATAAGAGATTCCTTGAGAAAGTTGATGTAAAATGAGTTTGCAAAATTATACAGAAGGAGATAGAAATAACCCATACTCGTTCGACGATTATTTAATGGTAAGAGACAAATTTGATTATTATGCTGATGATTTGTTCTTTCATGCTCTCGTTAAAAAATTCGTACCTCCTGAAGAGTTCGAAAATCTTGAAAAAGAACTTAAAGGATTATCAGAATATGTTAGCCAGAAATATAGGTATCTTTCTGATAAAGCAACCTCTTTGGATAATAGAATAAAGGTTACGAAATTAACTCACTACGATGCTCACAACCATAGAATTGACAGAATTGAAAGGTGTACAGAAACTGAAATTATGGAGCGAGAAATATTTAGTCTTGGACTTTTCGACCCTAATAGAAATTCTGCTTGGAGTAGATTTGTGAAGTTGTTTCTGCTCTACGAGAACAGCGAATTCGGAGTTATGTGTCCAGTTGCGTGTACACACGGTGCGGTTAAATTAATGGAAAAATACGAAGACAGCTTAGATACTAACGCGAAAGAGATTTTAGCCCATATTAGAAATGCAGAAGGTCCCTTAAGTGACGGAGGATATGGAATTGGAGCCCAATATGTAAGTGAGATACAAGGAGGGTCAGATGTTCCTGCAAATATGGTTGAAGCAGTATATGAAGAAGAGGAAGGTTCTGACGGAGTATGTAATTGTTGGAGGTTATATGGCCAAAAGTTTTTTTGCTCAGCGACTCAATCCGATTATGCTGTAGTAACCGCCAAACCAAAGAATACACCGTCTTCTACTCGAGTTGCTGCTTTTGTTGTGCCATCTTGGTTACCCGGAAATAAGAGCAAAGAACTCAGAAACTCTTACACAATTGACCGATTAAAGCAAAAATTAGGCACTGCGGAACTACCCACTGCCGAAATCACATATACCGGTTCCGTAGCTTACCCTATTGGTCCATTAGAGAAGGGTTTAGCAGACATTGTCGGAATCGTACTAAGCATATCCCGTTTACATGTCGCTTTCGGCGTGGCCGCAGGAGGCTTAAGAGTAGCTCGTGAAGCTTCGCTGTATGCACAATTTAGAACCGCTTTTGGAGTTCCCACTTCAAACTTTCCGTTAATGCAAAACCAAATAAAAAAACTCGAAGAATTTGCCAAACGCTCAGTAGCAGGTGCTTTCAAGGTATACAGCGAATATATCCGTTTTGGAGAAGATCTTATCGCCGGTATAAGAGATCTTGAAAAAATGGAAGATTTAGAAGAAAGAAAGAGGAGATTTCGCTTAAGAGAATTAGCAATGCTCCAGAAGATAGTGGTTGCGAATGAGGCGCCAGCCATGATCCGTTTAGCGATATCATTCTTTGGAGGACATGGGATAATGGAAGATTTTTCTTCATTACCGCGTTTTCATAGAGATTCCTTAATTATGGAACTCTGGGAAGGACCTCGTAATGTGTTATTAACGCAGATACATCGAGATTTTCAACGAGTAAAGGAATGGTATTCTCCAAAAGAGTTTGTAAGCGATTTACTAGTAGGTGCAGATGATGAAATAATCAAATCGCTGGCAAATGATTTCGAACAAGTTATAGGACACGAAAGTCTTCTTAAATCCGATGAAAGAACTCTTTCAATTTGCGAAAAGTGGGAAGAATTATCGACTACACTATTTCAAACTTATCAGAGAGTAGCCCTAAACGAGCTAAATTACAAAGAGGAGGAATTAAAGTTCAAAAAGCTATTGCGAACTTACAAAAAGACTAAATAGTTATAATTTTAACTAAGCTTAGGTCGATATTATTAAATATAATAGAGGTTTCATGTTATTTAATCAATATTTCCCTTATAATAAATAGTTTAAACCGAACTTAATAAAACTCCTAAGTTAAAATGATAGATATATATTCCCTTAAAGAAGATAGCAATGAATTCGAGAAAGAAAAGTTAAACGAAGGAGATCCACTTATAAGCGTTCTTGATTCAAATAAAACACTTCTTTTCGTAGATAAATCAAATAAGAAGGTATGGGTATGGGAAGGTAAAAATGTTAGTACTCGGACAAAATTTTTATCTTCCCAACAAGCTCCACACATAAGAGATCAATACGATATTGAATATACGATGGCCACTGTAGACGAAGGAGACGAAACGGCAGCGTTTAAAGTGTTTATAGGTTTAGTCTAAGTTAATTTGCATTGGATGCTTTTTCTTTGTCCCCCATATTTTTTGATTTCAAACTTGAAGCGTCTGAAGTATTGATTATATAAAAGGTTTCGTTATTAATAGGAATAGCTTCGAAAGTTTCCAAGAGATCTTTGAAATTTTTCGGTAAAATAGTTAAATTCCAATCTTGAAGGCTTATTAAATTCAATTTAAAAGCGAAGATCAGGCATACCCAAAAATGGGAACAAAATCCTTTCTTTTGCCCTATTGTACAATCACACATCCGTATTGGGTCACTAATTTCTTCTAATTTTAAATCCAAAATAGAACGAAATTCGGCGTTTTTTCCATAATTAAAAATTGCTTCGATTAAGGTATCATGAATAAGCTTAATTAGCAATTTCTTCTTATCCAATTCACTTTTTAGCTTTTTAATAAAAAGCAGGGCTTCTTTCAACCCAATACTTACAATTCTACGCTCATTATCCCTTATAACATCTCTAATATTGAAAGCCTCCAAAGATTCGCAAATTTGGGTTATTAACCCTTCTCTAGTACATTTATTGCCTGGAGGGAGGGAGAAGCGCCTACATATTCCGTTTAACTCGTTAATTGTAAATAATTGGACCAAATATTTTAAATAGGTTTTAGCTTGCAATTTTCTTGGAGTTGAGACATCCAAAACAGTTAATTGATTTAGTTCAGATAAATTTGGGACTTTTAAACCCTCATTTCCATGAACTCGAAGCACTTGTAGATTTTTTAATGTCTCTATTCCATTGATATTAGTTAATTGATTATTACAAAGATTAAGATTCTGTAAGGAGGTTAATTGTTCGATACCTATTAAATCTGTTAATCGGTTATTGCTAAGATTTAAGGAGGTTATTCCTTTCAGTTTTTCGATGCCTTTCAATTCGCTAATGTGTGAAATTCCTTTGTTTGACAAGTCTAACTTTCCGTCGTATGCTTCATATCGTACATCCAGGACATATACTACATTAAAATCGTGATTAGCATACTCCTTGCAATATTTCACAAAATTAAGAGGGATTCGTGCATTTCCATTGTTGTCTATACCTCCCAATTCTCTTATCAAAGATTCTGGGAGCGGATTTCCTCCTATTTTTAGGATTGTAAGATTAGAAAGGTTTTCAAGCCCGTAAAGTTCGTTTATTTCGTTATTACTAACATCGAGAAGTTTAAGTGGTTTTAATCGATGGAGTCCCACAATTTCCTTAAAACTTTTTAATCCTTTTCTGGATAGTTTTAAACTTAAATCGTGGTTCATAAAGCACAATTTACTTCTAAACTCGTAGCAGAAATCTTTTAACTGACAACTTTCTTTGGCTATTAATTGAATTAATTTCTCTTGATTTATTAATTCCAAACTGTTACTTCTACGTAAACCTTGGAATAATTCGATATCCATAACCTCTATCAAATTTACAATGGAATCTTCTATAGACGCAGGATTTGATGTTCTAAGCTTGTCAAAAATTCTTTTTACATGTGTGAAATGTCTCTGGTTTCCCATGCCTCTAAAAAGTCGTTCTAAAACATCAAGATCCATCTTAGAAAAGAAGACATCGTAATCTTCTTTTTCGAGATATTTTAAATATCCTCCACTAGTAAGATAGGAAATTACAGTTTGATGACCACTAATTAATCTGTTTAATATTTCAGATTTAAACACCTTTTGAGCTATAGGGTCACCTACTTCCGTTAACCTCTTTAAAAGGGGGAACGCTAAATTTCTGTGCAAAATTCTTGTGTCATAACCGTTTTCAACCCAAGCTTGTATATTTGAGCAATGGCCCCAAAATTCTGTTTCTGGAGTAATTTGATACTTATTACGATGTCTATTCCCTTCTAATGCATTACTGAGTCGAGAAACCTCAGCAGCTTCGTCTATAGACTCTACATACTTATAATAATCTGCATTTTTAGAAGAAACATTAAGGAACAAGTACTTACACTGGTTAAATATTCTTCCCGCTACATAAATGTTTGAAACTCCATTTTCCAGTTTAAGAGTGATATATTTGTTTACGATAAATGTGGAATTCACTTTCTTTGAGAGAATTGGAAAATAATGTTGGTTCGTTTTCAAAAATTCTCTTAATTGGGAGGAAATCTGGGGATCTCCACTATTTACAAGTGGAGTAAGAAATTCTTGAACTTTATTTACTGTGAGAGAGAGGATTTTATTATCTAGAAAGGAATCTATATCCTTGAACTTAAATAAGAATTGGATAATAGCCTTATTATCTTTAGCTGATTTTAAAAGATTTATTAAAATTAAAAACCCTTTGGGTATCGTCTTGAAAAAAGATTGAAGATCTCTTTTATCTTGGTCGAGAAGTTGAGAAGCAAACAAGTTATTGTCAGTTATTTTGGTATGCGATATAATAGTTTCTTGGTCAAACACCTTAGTATAAATAGCTAAAGAATAAAGATAATTCTCTAAATTGTCACATTTAATCGCAAAACTTTTGTCCTTTATGATTGTTAATAGTAAATCCTTTGCCGCTTCATTTGGATCTATTATCTCTACTAGACATTCTGGAAGGATGTATCCTTCTGAGTCAAAAAGCCTTTCTTTAATTTGGGTGTTTAAACGAATTAAGAGTTCAGAGATGTTTTCTTTCGAAAAAATCACCTAATTTTGATTCTTCTAGTCTTTATGGTTGGAATAACATATTAAAACGATTATTACTCGGATTTAAGTAATAACATGTATTTGTACGATGAATAAACAGTAAGTTGAAAATATAATTTTAAAAATTCGGACTACACGGATTTTATAGTTTTTATTGTTTCAGCTAATTTTCAATCCAATTTCACTCTTTTCTATTCCTTATAATAAAACTATTATAAGCTTTAATCATCCCACTCTAAGGGAATATCTTCAGTCTTTCCAATATAATCTACTATTGTGATTTCGTTTTCGTTTTTATCGAAACTAATGACATTCTCAACATTTTCTTCAAAAGTGTCGTCGTGAGAGATAACAAAGAGTTGCTCAAATCCCTTAATTCTTTGAATAATTTTGGCAAGATTTTCGCGTTTCAATGTGTCTAGATTCATCGTGGGTTCGTCAAAAAACGCAAACTCTGCGTTTGAGAGAATTTTAAGTACAGCTAAACGGACTGCGAGTGCTGCTGCCATTTGTTCTCCTCCAGAAAGCTGATGGAACTCCTTTTCATTTTCAGAAGTTTTCACGGTAATTAAGAAGTCTTTTTCCCATTTTAATATTACATTCGGATCATCCATAAGGTTTCTGTAGTGATTGGTTGCTTCTTTATTAATATGATGTAGTAAAGCCTCTGTTATTTTTGGGCCTGCTACATTAAAAAAACTCCGCAATGTTTCTATTAGGTATTTCATGAACGATAATGCTTTTACCTTGTCTAAAGTCTCGTTTAATTTCATTTCTACTGTTTCAAGGGATTTAATTTTGGTTTTGAACTCTTTTAGTAAAGTTTCGGATTCCTCAACCTTTTCTTTCAATCGTCCCTTGATTTCAGTTAAATCAAAATAAATTTTTTCGAGTTCTTTGTATTCTTCTATGTTAAAATCGCTCGAAAGCTTTATTATTTCATTGTTGGTAATTTCTAACTTATTTTGAATTTCATCGATTTTTTCTTGGTTAGAAATAAGGTTTTTTTCAGTATCTTCAAATGTGGAAGCTAGTTTCTTATTTGAATTGTAAAGGTCGTACGCTGGTCTCAATCCGTTGAGTGTATCTTTGATTTCTCTTAGTTTGTCGGGTACACCTTTGAGTTTTTCTTTTTCTTTTTCTAGCGGTTTCGATTTTTGTAATAGAGGATTTTTTCCCTGTTCTACATCCTTCAATTGAGATTCTAATTTTGGTAGTTCGGTTATAAATTTATTTTTTAATACATTGTATTCTTCGATCTTTGAATCCATTTCTTTAATCTGTGACTCTAAATTTCCTAATATTGAAGCTTCTTTTGATTTTAAGGAAATTTGACTACTTAATTTCGACTCCTTAATTTCAAGATCAGACAATAATTTTTCATTAGTTTTTAAGATTCCTTCTTTTTCGCTTAATTCTTTCATTTGATTTTGCATGTGCAAATCGGAGGTTAATTTATCTTCGATGAACTTCAAAGAGTCTTCTTTAGGGATTAATTTGGATTTAATTTCACTTATTTTTTTTGAGAAGATTGCATTGAACGACCGTTTTCCAATATTTTTGCATGGTTCGTTTAAAATTGGACAATTTCCCTCAATCGAATTACTTCTATTATTTTCAGCGTTTTTTATTTCTGTTTTTAGAGATTGTATTTCTAACTCAATACTGTGCGCTTCAGATTTTAAATCCTCCATCACTTTAAGCTCCTTTTCGAGGGAGGGAATTGCTTTCATATCTTTCTTTAATTTTTTTATGACTTTATTTACCTCCACTTCCTCCAAGTTGATTTTATTTAATTCGTCTTCTTGAGCTTCTATTTTGACGATTTTATCTCTTTGGACCTGACTCAATTTCTGTATTTCCTTTAGTCTATCTACCTCCGTCTTGAGATTGCTATACCTTGTTTGATGTTGAGTAATTTCATTTATTTGCTTTTGTGTTATTAATCTCGTACTTTCAAGCTCAGTT
The DNA here is from genome assembly GCA_019058515.1 of Promethearchaeota archaeon. The sequence goes on along the minus strand of JAHPYY010000092.1, from coordinate 61,972 downwards.
AGCTTATTAGACAAATCGCTAAGTTCCTCGTTAATAGTGTGGATACGATTATAATCACTTTCTAATTCCTTCTCTTTAGGAGTCAGCGAATCATATAAATGATACTTTTGCTCTTGTTGTTTACAAATTTCGTAAGCTTCTTTTGATTTATCATAATTCTCCACTAAACTATTTCTTATTGTTTGAAGACTATTTAGTTGTAATTCCAATTTCTCATTTTGATTGGTAGAGTTATTCAGTTGATCATTTATCTCTTTAAACATCTCGTATTTGGAACCAATCTCCAACAATTTCATTTTGGTTTTGTTTAATTCATCTATTGAGTTTAATAGATTCTGTTCGCAATTATCGTGGCGTTCAACTAGATCACTCTTTGGTTCCAGTCTAGTTTTATACTCTGTTAATTTATTGTTAGCTTCGATCAAGTCATAATCAAAAAGTTTTACTAATTCAAGGAAATTCTGCCAAACCGTTCTATATAAATCTACTCGCAAAATTGGGTTGAAATAGTCCTTTCTTTTTTGAGGCGTCCTAAGAAATGGTTCAGTAAAGGTTCCTTGAGGAACGCCTATCGATGTTCTAAATAAGTCACTTAAATCTACATCATCACTTAAGGATAATTGAGTTTTCAGCCATTCTTTAAGGGTGTCGGCATTATTAATACCCGGTAATATTACTTCAGTCCTCGCATCTATTACTTCAATTAAGGGTTTTGATTTTGCTAATGATCTTTGAATGATAAAATGATCGTCATTTAATCCAACCACCCAAACCTTGACATTTCCAAATCGCTTTTTTCTATCTGAACTTTCTCTTACATAGTTTTTTTGATTTCCCGGTAAATAGTCAAATAAAACGAATCCAATCATTTTTAACACTGTCGACTTTCCCGAGCCATTTTTACCAAACAGTAAATTTAACCCTTGTTGGAACTCAACAACCGTATTGACATGGGTTGTTATATTCTCAAGTTCGATTTTTGTTATTCTCATTAATCCTCCTCCGAATCGTCAATAAATTCATCTAAATCTATATCTAATTCCTCTTCTTCCGTGACATCCTCTTCAGCGACCGGTACATATTCGCTTTTATCTCTAGCTTTTAGTTCTACTTGAAGTTTTGGTATGTTAAAAGTATCAGCATTTTCGTAACACCAACCCTCGATGAAAGTCTTAAGCTCTTCATAGTTCGGTTTTTTGACTAATAATTCCGTTTTTAAATTTTTCATTAATTCTATAATCTCTATGTTTAATTCTTTTAACTCTTCTTTTTCATTTATCAACGCACTGAAAATTTCCTTTTCTATTTCGCCAATTGTTTTTTTCTCTTCAGGAATTTTGATATCATCAAAAACCGAAAAAAGGTGAGGAGAAAAAATCCGAACTTCCAATACTGCAAACTTTTCTAAAATTTTTGATCTTAATTGGTGAATGTTGACTTCCAACCGTGAATAGCTAATTTCTCCAGTTAAATTAAAGAAGATAATTGGAGTATTGAGATTATTAGGTGGTAAAGCAAATTGATCGTTTTTAAATGGAATTCCTCTTTTCTTAATTTCCTCCAAGACTATATCAATCGCTTTAATGAATGAATTTGCCTGACTGATATCAATATTACTTATACCAATAAAACTACGATTTGGGATAAGTTCAGGATCTGTATCTCCATTCTCACATATTAAAGATTTCAGTTGAATTTGGTTTCCAATAAGTGATACTAGAAAAACACCTCTATCATCTCCGCGAAATACTTCCCTAATATCCGTGATTTCTAAACATCCAGGATTAAAAATCCATGGTTCTTGATGTGGTAATGTATATTGTTTATGGTAATGCCCTAAAGCAAGATAATTTACTCTTTGATGTAATTTTTCTAATTCTGAGTTAAGATCTACACCAGGTTTATCTGGATCTTGTCCGCTGATACCAAAATGCATCATTAAAATTGAGTTTTGAGAGTTTGGTTTTTCTATGGCATCAAAAATTGAGGAGAATAAATGACTAGTAAAACTTCCATAATATGGTAGACCATAAATTGTAATGTCGTTTATATCGATTTTTCCACCTCTGTGGGAAGAATAATCGTAGGGACTAAAGATAACCTTTTTTGTGTGTTTGTCATAATTACCTGAGAGCAGAATTATCAATCCTAAATCTGCTAAAAAAGACATCCAGGATTGTTTGGAATATATAGGATTATCATGATTCCCCTCTATACAAATCAAGGGAATTTCTCGCTTAAGGTTAATTAAAGATTTTTCTTTAAAATTCTTAATGATATAGAAAACTTCGGTTAATACATTTGGACCAACCTTTCTATTATCGAAAATGTCCCCCGATATGAGAATAAAATTAACTTCCTCTCTAATAGCTAGCTCTAATATCCAATTAAATACCCGAAAATAGTCTCTATATCTCTCAGAATTATTATATTGTCTTTTACCCAAATGTAAATCGGCAATATGTAGAAATTTTGAAACTTTTATATAGTATCACCTCTTAATACAGATTCTCTATACCTCATTGTAATAATTTCTGTTTTGTTTTCTTCACTTTCTATTGATAAATTTTGCTTAGTATTGCAATATTTATAGGCAAATTTCCGAATCTGAGCTGCCTCGTACATTAGTTTCCTATCTTTTGGAATAAATTTAAGAAAATATTCACTTGCTATTAATATTACTTTACTTTTAGCTCTAGATGTTAACACATTAAACCTATTTATGTTATAAATAAACTCGCATTCTTCTGTTAGTTGATCTTTATCCGAGATTCCTATTGAAGATATTATTAAATCCCTATCAGATCCTTGAAACTTTTCCACAGACACGATAGCGCGTTTTAATAAATACATTAATTCTGTGGTCCTTAACTTACTTAAATTGTTTGGATGCTCAGTTAATTGATTAAAAACGCGCCGAATTATTAATCTCCCTTGAGCGTTATGAGGTGCAACCACACCAACTTTTTTTTTCCAAAATGCTCTTTCTGAATCAGCGTTGGTTGGTTTATTCATAGAATAGTAAGCTAAAAGCAGTCTCACTACTAATTCCGCCTCAATTAAACTTACTCCAATTTCGTATTTCCTACTATGTATTAGAGTGACTACAACTTTATGAGGATCAAGAATTTGTTTAATCCAAGAGCTTGAGATTTGATTTAAGTTTCCTTCGATAACTCGCTCAGCGCTTTGCGGGCTTGCTTTTAAATTTTTATATATCCCTAAGAAGGATGTAAATCCTACGATGTCTTTATGAGAGCGATAATTAACTTCAAGTTGAGAATTTGGAATCTCGTGATATTTTACATAATACGCAAACACACTTTCGAGAACCTTTTCTAAATTTTTAGGCGGTGGAACGGGTTGAACGGGAGGAAGTTGGTTGTAATCCCCCACAATTACGATCTTGGTTAATTTTTCTTCCTTTAGTGTAGTCGCTATTTTTAAATTTTTTACAAGATCAACATTATGTATTTTTTTACCAGGACTACCTGCATTATCTGGTTTTTTTAAACGAATATCTTGTTGATATACAAATTGTAAACTTGATAAGAAGTGATCAACTGGAAGCTGGCTGGCTTCATCAACACAAATCAGGTCAAAAGCAAAATTTTCGTCAGTTCTTTCCGGTAAGTGATAAAGTTGATGTGCGTTAGCAAATATTATATAGCTATCTTCTAAAGATTCTTCTAATAGATGGGTCGAAGTCACTGATCTAGTTTGGTTGTTAAGTTTCCATGTTTGTCCAACTCTTACTAAGTCGTCTACTGTACGTAACCCTACCTTCGATTCTATAGGTTTTTGCTGAGGTGATCGTAGAAAAATTAATTGCAATTGGGATGTTTTGGTTGAATTACCGCTTTGATCTATTCCTGCTCTAATTTTTTCGATTAAAACGCGGATCGCGGCATAAGAAAACGCAGTAATTAATATTTTAATTTTCCTTTTTCCCTTAAGTACTGATCTATGATAATACTCGTCAATTAAAGCCGCAATAGTTTGGGATTTTCCAGTACCAGGTGGACCTTGGATTCCAAAGATAACATTGTTCAAAGCCAAGTTTATTGCTTTTTTTTGAGAAGAATCTGGAGAGGGGTAAATAGGCGTTAAAAGATCTTGTTGAGGTTGAGTTTTCAAAACATGGGAAATTAAAAAATTTGGAACAAACATGTAATAAGTGTGGGAATTAAACACCCATGAATTAGGCCATCTTAATTCCTGCTTCGCTCTGATCTTCCATTGAAAAGCTAACCAATGACCTAACCAAGAGTTACCGAGGTTATATCGGTTTAACAATCCATTTGGATTGTAAAGTTTCTTCGACCAAGCATCTATAGTGGTAGGATATAAATACCAAATTAAATCGTATGGATCAATCTTAATTTTCTCGTCTTCCTTAATCTTATTGAAAAAATTAATATTTGTTTCTATAGTTCGAACATAATAGCCGTTTATTTGTTTACGCCAAATCAATCTCTCAATCATGATTTCCCAGAGACTTGGAAATCTTCCGACAACGATATCCCGCTTTTCATTTGGTATTAGTAACATACGATCTCCTAGATTCATTTTAATATTGCTTGATAAATTTCGAATTTCAAATGTATAATAATATTTACCAAATCTATTTTTATGAAGTTTTAAATTAGACGCTTTTGCTGCCACCAATTTACCAATACTATATTCGGGATACATAACTCGATAATGTTCCGTATCCATCTGATCTCTTGAACCCGTTAACTTAGAAAATACATACCAAACTTGAGCTAATGAGTGAAATTCCTGAGGTAGAAAAATACCCTTTACTTCCTTTTCACTGATAGAACGAGAATACTTTGAAATTGAAGTCCTACTTTCTCTCTGGAACTTATTCTTTAAATCATTGATTGTTCGCACTTTATGCATTATCTGCCTTTTTATCTCTTTTTTCATTTTATTTTTTCCTTGAGAATTAGTCTCTGATACCATCTCGTACCAATTATTAAAATCCATGTAATTAAAATGTGGAATCCAAAATCTACGATTACTGGGATACTTGTGTTTAAGAAATTTAAAACCAATTTCGTGCCAAGTATAATTTATTACACTAGGGTAACCCAATATTGTCTCTACGAATGTTTGAACATTGTAAAGTTTTTTATGCTGATACGGATGGGTTACTTCTGAATCGGATGGAGAGAAAAGGGAAATAATGGACATAAAGTGACCCCATACTCGAGGATCATTAGTAATATATTGCAAATTTCTTTCTAACATATTTTGGAAATTTTCCAATTGTCTCGAGGCCCAGTAAAAAAGACTAGTCCTAGGTCCAAAGTAGGTTCTTTCCTTAAATCCTTCGACCACAATGTGATTTTCTATTATATTGCATAGTTCAAAAATTAGATACAACTTCTCAATTATTTTTATTGTGAATTCAGCTTCTGTTTCATTAGTATGTCCGTCGTTTACCGTGGAGAAAAAATAAATAATTTGCGTTCTATTTCTTTTCGAACCAGTTTTTGTGTTATCTCCTTTGAGGTAAATTCGAAAATTCTTCTTTAATTTAATTAAAAGGTTCAAGAAATATTCAGTATTTCTAACTGAAATTTCTCTAATTAGATATTGATTAAGTTTGTTATGAATATCCACAGGCTTCGTATTTTCTTCAATAGCGATCCTCCATATTTTCCACCAATTATCGAATATTCCAATATAAGGAGTATTTGGAGTAACTGAAATATTTAAATAGATAGCAAAAGCAAATACTCGTTCATTAGCAGGATCGGTCTCAACTGCAAAAGTTATTGAAAGAGGGGAGAATCGCGGAATGGAATATGTATGAGTATATCCTGCTGTTGGTTTCATGATATCATTATAAACTATAGCCTTCGCTTTCAATTTTAGTAAGGGAAGCTCAGAATATAGCGGTTCTGGAATATTACCAATTTGAATCGAATCAATTTTGGATAATATATCTCCAATGGTATGAAATCCTTTATCTTCTAATTGTTGGGCGATTGAGGAAGAAGTATAAGGGAGAAGTTTTAGGGACCAATCATTAGGTTTACGATTCCCATCCATTCCAAGAATGGTTTTACAATCCTCTAGGTAATAACAATATCCACAGCTAGATTGGATGTTTAAAGGGACGGATTCTATCGATCTTGGGCATGAAAGCCATAAGGTCTTGATATTAGACATAAGATCAACAAAAATTTGATATGACTCTTCCCATTTTATTTCAACTATGTAAGAGAAAATGTCCTCTACATTGGATATTGCCTCTAGCTCATTAGTCTCATATTGAGGAAAGATTCCATTGGAATTCACATTAATAAAATACTTTGTATCAAGTTTGTGTTCCTTAAGGTAATAAGACAAAGTCCACATATAGTAAAAAATCTCGAGGAACTGCTTTTTACCAATATGGTCTTCTCTTACATTCTTTATATCGATGATATTAATGGAAAACCTCGAATCGTATTCGCTTTCCTTGATCTCTTTGATGGTACCATCATATCTAAGTTCAATGATGTTCTGATCGTGAATTTTATTTAACTTTCGAATAATAATTATATCGGGTCTCTGTTCGGAAAAATTTACGGGAATTTCATGTATATTATTCCTAGTGGGAAAGATATCTTTAAGAAAGGATTCAGGTGTCTCAAATTGATATTCGAGCAACATCAAATGCTTCGAGGGAGATTCTTTTAACTCATCGTATAAATCAAGAAAAACCGACGGATTAATATAAGTTTCATCGATAGAATTAAACTTTCCTTTATTATATTTTGCAGAGTGAAACTTTCTAATTGAGTTGTAGACATTATCTTCATAGATATTTCCTAGAGTTTTTAAAAAATCGGATTGTTTCCTTCTGAATTTAGTATATTTAATGTTACGCCTATCAGTATACCAGTAATGAGGGAAAGCTTGAGCGAGATCCAAAAATAACTGTCTTTCACACTCAGATTCTATATAACGAGTTAATAATTGTTTATTAAAATTATTTGAAGGCATAATTCTCTAATGAGATTTAATTATAACTCTTAAAATGCAATATGAAGAATCTTGCGGAGTAAATTCGAAACATCAGCTCTTACAAAATCTTTGGTCTATATAGAATGTAAACGATATTTCTTTTAAAATGTTTCAGACTCACAGATTAATAATTTAAGCGAGCATTGTTCATACAAAAATACCTGTAGGTTCTTCAAATTATATGAAATTAATTTAAATATGTGCAGTTGATATTCTATATGTTAGGTGAAGATTCAACATAGAATGTTGATAGAAAATAATGCATAATATTTGTAAGGCGATTAAAAACTTCTATAGTTAAATGGCAGAACAAAAAGACTTTGAGGATACTGCTCCTGTACAAGTTTTAAGTCAGGATTCAGTACCTCAAGGAATGACAAAAGAATTTTCAATTGCAGAATTGGAAGAGTCAATATCCAAAACGACTAGGAATGTCATGTTTGAGCTAGATAAAACAAGATTCCTTTTTTATATAGTAAATTTATCCGAAAAAAAGAAATATGGTTCTAAATCGAGTGAAAAATTAGATGAAAAAATGAGATCCTGTTCAATAGCTTCGCTAACTCTTCAAGATAATAATATATTTTTACCTAGTCAAACCTTTGAGGGTGAAGGTAAACTCACTAAGAAAGAAATAGCTACAGGTTTAAATAATAAGGTAATTGAAAAAAAAATTCATAGTGGTATTTCGAAAGGAAAAGTAAAGATTGATGAGGAAGGAAATTATGTTAGAAAAAGTGAGCTTACATTCTATACTAAAGAAGGTATTAAGCTAAAACCTATTAATTCAAGTTTATTTTTAAAAAATTCTCAAAATAAAATATTGCTAAAAGATATAGTTAATATTAACGGTGCCTTAGATTTCGAAGTCTTAAATAGGTATGTCTTATTTCCTCACGAAGAAAAGTCTATGAATTTACTGACAAAATTGCTAGAGTTGGAAAACGAGGTAGAATCTCATTATTACTCTTTTCCTTTTAATTATTACGAGTCGTATGAACCCATGAACGCGTTTTTGCAAGTAATAAAAGAAGACGAGCGAAATTTTATCTTGATGAATGTAGGAAGAAAAATTGAACCACTCTTTATAGGAAGGGAAACTAAAATGGATGATTTAATTGAGATTGAGGAGGATTTCGAGTTTGACTTATCTATATAATCGAGGGGTGCATTAAATATCGAAATTGACAATAAAACATTTGAATTACATATTACAGGTGAGGATCCTAACCAAAATGCGAAAGTTTTAGCCTTTAGGCGGTATAAAAAAAAAGTGAAAATAACTAAAACCAAGAAAGGTAAGCCCGTTAAAAATGTGTCCTTAGGAATATTTCCTCCCAAAAACGCTTTCATTTCAAAATTAAAAAACTATATTGATTTAACTGTAGATTTTAAAGAGAGAGATGAGGAAATTGACTTAGAATTAACTGGAAAGATAGTTCCGGGAACGACTAATATATTATTGATCAGCGAGGACGAATTATGTTACAATTTCACCGAGTATGTCATAAAAAAAGATATAACAGGACAAATAATTCCCTGTGAACAATGTGGTGGTGTGTATTGCGAACACCGAATTAAGAAACAAGTTTTCTCAAATATAAATGATGAAGATATACCTATTGTATGGATTAAAAAATACTTTGTAGATAAAAAAGAAGCGTTGAAAACATGGTCCTTCGATCGTAGTTATCAGCTAATCCACACTAGCGGTTTAACTTTCGACTTTTTGTATAAAATGGCTAAAATTTTACATGATTTAAACAAACTCGTGTTTGTTGCACCAGTTGTAAATAAAATTCCTCAAAAATTAGTGATTCGAACGGGAATGACTCCTTTTTACGGTTTTTTAGAAGGAAGAATCGAACAATCTAAATATTCACTAGTAATTCACGGCACTACTTTTAAGTTGAGTGATTAAATTGAGTATTGATCAAAAAATTGTGGAATCCCCAGATAAGGAGTTCGACGATAGCTTAGGAAGGTATTTTCTTGGTAAAGTTAACAGCGCTCATAAAGAAATTTTAAAACTAGCGAATCAGTATAAAAAATATCAATTAAAGCGTATGATAGCGATTAATCCTTACTTTCTTAATCCAAAAAGCAACCGATTTAGCCAATTCTCTGATGATTCAATCGTCACCCTAAAGAAGGACGGAGAATTTAACCTTTTTTACTACGATACAAGCAACGAACCTATGTCAATCTTCGTCAATGCTCCGTTTGGAAGAACAAGATATAATTTATCTGTCGATAAGCAGATTAATAGAAGAATTGGAAAAATTAATTCCAATCCTAATGAAAGACAAGAGCTGCAAAATCTACTACTTAATTCTATTGGAAGCAAAAAACTCAATTCATTCACAGGAGAAATATCGAGGTTAGTTCTAGCAGGCGAATTACACGCGGATATTTCTAGAGAGGGCTATAGACCTCGAGCATCTGACTTTATAAAAATAACAAAAAGCCCTACGGATCTAGAGTCTTTAAACCAGATTCATTATGATGTATTTGACATTCTACAGTTAAATGAAATAGATTTTAAAGGGTTATGTTATGAAAGTCGGTTAAAAATTGTCGATTTTATGTTTCCAAGAAGGAAAAAGAAAAAAGTAAAAGTTATTAAATATCTTACTAGTGTAGAAAGTAAAAACCTCTTAGACGTATACAAAAAATGGGTTATAGAAGAAAAACAAGAAGGCATTGTGATCCACGATCCCTACAATAAGCTGTATAAGGTAAAGGAAGTTCACACAATTGATGCAGTTATTATTGGATATGTGGAAATGTTAAAGGAAAAACGAATAAAGGGCCAAAACTCAATAAGTGCTTTATTGATGGCTTTAATGCAAGAAGACGGTTCATATCAAGTTTTGGGCATTGTAGGAGGGGGTTTTTCTGAAGAACAGAGAATAGACTTCTACAACCTCCTAAGTAAAGACATCACGCTCTCCAGTTACAGAGAAACAAACAAAGAGGGAAGAGCGTTCCGGTTTGTCAAGCCAAAATATGTAATCCAGATAAAGTACCTTGATCTCATTTCAGAGGACTACGAGGGAAATCCGAAATTAAAAATGTCGTTAAAATTTACCATAAATGGATGGAAAATTAAAAATATAACCAATTTTATTTCGCTTATCAGCCCATTTTATGATATTTTAAGAACTCCTGTGAATAATGAAATTTTTAAATCTCTTGAATATATTAATCCTAAATCTCCAATTTACGAAGATATTAGCGTCAATCAAGTTTACAACTTAAAACCCGTTGAGACTCCTACATCAAAGAGCGAAACGGAAGTATTGCCAAAAAGCAAGATTTTAGTCAGGTTGGTATTCGAAGTTCGATGGAGCGGAGAAAACTCGGCTAGAAAAATTCTCTTATGGAAAACCAATAAACCCATTAATTTTTTCTCAAAATTCATAGTTTATTACGCAGATTATAATTACCACAGAAAAAAGCCATTAAAACAATATGTTTACCCGTTTTATTCTTTAAAAAAAGCTCTAGACCACTTGAATTACATTCTTTTAAGACCAGATAATCCTCAAAAAAGTTTTTTTGACACTAAAACTCAATCTGCTCTTAAAAAATCCATTGTCTATCCACCTTATAGTACATATTTTAATCAATCTATTGAGGATAAAGCCAAATCGATTTTGGATGAGAGGATTAAAAGGCTATTGATATAATCAAATATTTGCCGTGAAAATAAGGAAAAAAAGATAAAAAGTAAATCTCTATAAAATGATTTCTATAAATCTCTAACTGAGACTGTTTTTCTATTGTTTGCTTTCGCTCTTGCGATTGCTTTATCAAGCATCTTCATTATAGCATTATTAAATGAATCACCATTAAGAACTTCAGAACTGGTATTCATTCCTTTTCCGTTTATGTATTCTCTAACTTTTGATTTTACGAATAATGTATCACCTGAAGAGGCTTTTTTAGCTGGAGCTTTTGCTTTCTTTTTCGCCATTTCATTTCCTCCAATAGTTTGATTTAAGGATAAGTTGAATTAAAATTGAAATTAAATTTCTTTTATTATAAGTAAGTAAGGTAAGCTCACCTTTTTAAAGGTTTTTGAAAAATCATCAAAATCAAGCTTAATTTCGCTTGTTCGCGTGAGTTTTAAGACATTTTGATTAGTGAAGAAAATGTAGCTATGTTCAAATGAGTCTGGTAGATAATGTGAGTGGTTTCCTAAACTCCATTTTCCGATAGATAACTTATTAAAAGAGCTAAAGGTGTGAGATTTTAATTAGTTATTAAATTAACACGAAGATAAAAAACTAAATGTGATAATGTAAATTATGTGTGTATAAATTAAAAAAAAAGTAGGGTTATTTTCCTCAGTGCCGACCAGAAAATAACAGTTGTTACCCCTATGGATTACTTTGGCGGAGAAAGCACTATTTCAATGCTGGAAACATTGTTGTTATTACTTCCAGAGTCTCCTTTTAGTTGTTCCGTAGAAAGCCTTATTTCTTTATATTCAGTACCTTTCAAAAAGCGATTTCGTAAGATTTCACATACATCAACTGCATGTGAAATTGCTCGTCCTCGCGCTTTGACTGTACAATCCTCTCCTTTGTTAAGGATCATCATTGTCGCCATAACATAATTCATTGTTGGGCGACGACCAACGAATACGCTATTACTATCTTTCTTTCCCATAGAAATTTCCTCTTTTTCTATATATTTTAGAATTTAATTTTTTACTAGTGGTTCGTTTTCTTTGTTTTGTTTGCACTTACTGTTTGTTTCTTCTGTACCAGTTAATCCGTTTAGTAAGAAAAACTATAAAATATACAATTTTTTCAAAATGCAAAAAATGTTTTAAATTTTTCGATATATACCAATATCTTAGAAGATATTTGATTTTTAACTCAATCTAACACGAACTACGATTTCTTTTAATTTTTATAAAGTTTATACCAATAAATAGATTTGAATATGTTTTAATGGCAGTGCAATGTTATTGGAGGGATCTATCTGAAAATTACTCTGGTATACCTTTTGTTCCTCCTAGATCTTTTTCTTTCTTTTCAATATCGTCGCTTGTTTTATTCTTGTGTTCATCAATCCGTTCTAGGGTTTCTTTTCCAGTTTTGCTTTCAGGTTCTTCTCCTTTGTATAAATCGTAAACAATACTAATCACAAGCAAGATTGAAAGAATTACTATGAGTGGAATCAGCAGTCCCGTATTAGTAAGAAATATCTTAACCCAACCCAGGTATGGTATTCTTCCAATAACTACTCCGATAATGTTGTCTTCGGGTACTGGCGCGCGATCAATGTAGGAATTTGCATCTCCCTTTGTGGTAAAATACCACTTACCGTTACTCATCCACTTATCCACTACCCTATGAACAATAGGGTCTATAGGCGGATTATCCCAAATCCCATGAGCATCATACACAATTACATCGCCATCCATGTCCTCTATTGTTCCCGCTTTGATTTCCTCTGGGTTCACGCCTTGAACAAAAAGTAGGTCACCTACATTGATATTAGGCTCCATAGATCCAGAGACAACTACAACTAAAGGGGCGTAGGTGTTCAAAGTAATTTGCATTATGAAGTATATGAGATACGCTCCCGTAAACGCGAAAATTATTAGAAATGCTGAAATAATAAGTTTCTTTTTCGAGGATTTTGATTTTTTCTTTTCTAACTTTTTCAATAATTTTGTATTTTTCATTTAAACTCGATCTTAATATAATTATCTCTATATTGGTTCAATTCAACTGAAAATCAATGAAAACCTATTAACAGAACTAATTTTAACAATAGTATTATTCTTTTTTATGTAAAATTGTCAAAAGCATTTAAATTTTCTAATATCCTATTTAACCACTCAAATGTGCTAAGATTCTCACATTAGATTTTAAATTGTGTCGGTGAAGAAATAGGGAAATTTATTATTACCTAAATCCTTATACGTTTCATGGAGTATTCGATTCTGTTCATCACCATATTATTGATCATAGGTCTATTAATTGGAATAGTTTCTACTATCGTAGGACAAGGTGGTGGAGGATTTTATGTTCCAGCTATAATGCTTCTTTTAATATGTTCTATATCGATTGCAATCGATACTTCAAATTATGTTATTCTTTGGAATTCTGCCGCAGGTTTTATTACATACTTAAAAGAAAAACGAACTAATATAAAGATTCCCTTAATTTACAGTTCATTTGCAATATTGGGAAGCATGCTAAGCATGATAATGCTAGCACTTATAACCATCGAGGAATTCATACTTCAAATTCTTTTTACAAGTTTGCTTTGTATTATTGGGATAAATATGTTATATAAAGCAATTCACACTAAATTTTTTAAAAACCCAAACTGTCAAACTACTGAAGATCTAGCTCAAAACATAGAGAATGGTATTAATTACATGTCTTTTATTGAATCGTGTAATCATTTTAATTTAAAAAAAGGAATTCCGCTCTTTATATTAGCCGGTTTCGCATCTAATCTGTTAGGTATTGGAGGTGGGCTCGTAAATGGACCCACATTAAATATCGTTATGGGATTCCCAATTCATAACGCTACTGCTGTTTCTACTTCTATGACTTTTTTTGTTTCTATTTTTATCGTTATTATAAAAATATTTTTTGGTAATATAGACTATATCGTTGGAACGATCTTAGGGATAAGCTCTATATTAGGAGCAATAATTGGAGCGACAATTTCTCAAAGAGTTCCTAAGTTTTATTTGCAAATAATAATTGCGGGTCTTCTATTTTTCTTCGCGTTTAGGATTTACATCTAAATAGATGTAAATTAACGAAAAAACTTCTTTAAAGTTGATTTGTAATCAAATACCTATTGTAGACAAATTGTTCTACGGTTTGTCCAGTGATTTTTAAGCTTTCTTTAGAGATATGTGAGAAATCATCCCCTATGGTGTGGTGATAAGGCCAATCAGGATTGTTCCAAAAGTTAACGATTAAGTCAGCAGCGGGAATACCATGGTCTAAAAATGCCTTGTGATCGTCGAGAATTGAACTCGAAACTGGGAAGTCTGGAAAAGCTTTTGTATATCCTAATTCACGGCCAACTTCGAATAGTTCGTTAAGTAACCACGAGGTAGAATACATTTCGCTAATAAACTGCAGGTTTGGCGTACCCACCATATCTAAAAGAAGCATGAAGTCAAAAGATTCTCGACTTTGGTCGTAGAAATCAGCTATTTGTTCCACGAACTTCGTAGAGCCTTCACACCAATCCCATCCTTCCATACCAGGCGAAAGATCATATCCTTGGTCCTCAGCGTCGAAAAACAAGAACCAAATTTGCGCGTTTAATTGGTGTTTAATTAAATAAAAAATTCTCGCCAGTTCAATTAACACCGCGCATCCGGATGCACCGTCGTTTGCTCCTGGAACTGGAAGGTTAGGAAACAGGTTATCCTTTGTAGCTTTAGCCCTTGAATCGTAGTGTGCTCCAAGAATGACGATGTTTTCATGTTGCATATTAATTTTAAACAACACATTTTGACATTCAATTGAGTGAATCGAAAAATTATGTAATACATATTCAATTTCTGAATCGATTAATTGAAACTGATTAACGAAATACCTAGCGCAATCTTCTCTTCCTTGGGTCCCAGGTGTGCGACAATTAGTTGTATTAATTGTTAATTGATCCTGAACATATTTAAGAGCGTTATCGCTGTTAAACTCTAACTCTACATTAATGTTTTCAATATTGCTTTGATTTATTGAAAAAAGTGAGACAATAAGAATGGGAATAAGAATAGATATAATGAGAACAGATACAAGTAGATATTTATAAAGTTTTCTCATGTTTTTGAATCTTAAAATTCTTGAATAAGTATCCTAATTAGTTTGAAGATTTTTATAAAAGAAAAAAAGTAATTGATTCTAGATTGGTTCGAAACCTAAATCGATTTTCGTCTCTCCTTTAACTTCTGTCTCGAGAAACTTAACTTTTAGAGGAGTGCCTATTTTTATATCGTCTGGCTTGCTCTCGTCAACCCCTACCAACTGTGCTGAAACCATTGGACCTTCTTTTAGCTTTATAACTGAAAAGCAATAAGGTTTTTTCCTATCGTATCCCTTTTCGATAAAATAAGGTGTTCCTACAGTGATACTTGTAAACGCAGCTAATTCTCCCTCACCAGACATCTCCGTCCATTCCATATTGGGTGAATTACATTTAGTACATAACATTCTTACGGGAATGTATAACTCTCCGCAATCTTTACACTTTGTACCCATTAATTTTTTATTTTGGATAAATTCCAAATAATTTTGAATCGTAAATTCTTTTTCTGTTTCTATCATTACCTTCACCTCATTTTTCGTAAATATTCACTACACATGTCCCTCCGCTACCGCCTAAATTGTGTGTAAGGGCGCTCTCAACATCAAATTTTACTTGTCTATTTCTCTCCGCAATCCTACGCATTTGTTTGAAGATTTCCACGGCTTGAGCGGCTCCTGTAGCTCCAACAGGATGACCCTTAGATTTTAATCCTCCACTCGTGTTAATAGGTTTAACTCCATCTCGTTTCGTGTCTCCATTCTTAACAGCTTCCACAGCTTTTCCTTTTTCATAAAATCCTAAATCCTCCATGGCTAATATCTCGGCAATAGTGAAACAATCGTGAACCTCTGCAATTTGTATATCGTTTGGTCCTAATCCCGACATTTGGTACGCTTGTCTAACTGCTTCTTTAGTTGCAATGAAGCTAGTCAGATCGTCTCTATCGTGTAAAGAGAGAGCTGCACTTCCTTGTCCTGTACCCGTAATCCATATAGGAGTATCTGTAAATTTTTTCGCTACATCTTCAGAGGTAATAAATAAACAAGCAGCACCATCAGTAACCAACGAACAATCGAATAGTCTTAATGGATGGGCGATCATTGGATTCGAAGAACTTTTTAGGAAATCAAATTCATCTTTCCAATCAGGAGCATCTCTTCCTTCTTTTTGATATCTTGCGATTTTAGACTCCATAATTTGTTTTATACTCTGTTGCATTTGAGCAAAAGGATTTTCTGCACCATTAATGTGATTCTTGATTCCAACTCTCATAAGATCCTCGATGGTGGTCCCATATTTATGAAAATGAGCTGAAGCTATTGTAGCGTATAATCCTGGAAATGTTGCGCCTGCGGGATACTCAAATAACGCATCACTAGCTGTTGCTAAAGTATCTGTGACTAAACTAGTGGGTAACTCGTTCATGCATTCCACTCCCGCTACTGCAACTACATCGTGAATACCTGATGCAATCGCGATAATTGCCTGTCGTAAGGCAATACCAGAACTAGCGCAAGCACCTTCGAATCTCGAGGCGGGTTTAGGTGTTAATCCTACTAAATTAGCCATCTGAGGACCCAGATGTCCTTGATGGTTAAATAAATCCGAAGAGTAATTTCCAACATAACAAGCATCAATATCTTTGGGTTCAATTCCATTATCTACGGTTTTTACTGCGTTTAGCCAAGCCTCAACCCATAGATCCGGATTGCGTTTGAGAGGAAATAGTCTTCCGAATTTTGACATACCTGCACCTACTAAGGCAACTTTCCTTGCTAATTTTCCCATTTTTTTATCAGTTTTTAATTTCGTAATTTTTGATTAAATTATTTGAATTTTCGAGTCATTTTATTTCTTATTTTTTTGAAATCTTAGAGATCTATTTGAGTATAATTCATTTTTCAAATAGCTTAATTCACTTGATGATTATGGAGGAAATTTGTCAATGTTTTTATCTACCTTTAACTTAATTTATAATTATGACTCAATTAGAACCAGTTAAATGGGACGATTATAATGTTGGTGATTCTGCTTCACACTCGAAGACAGTAACTGAAGCGGATGTTGTTCTATTTGCCGGAATTAGTGGAGATTTCAATCCGATTCACATAAATGAAGAATTTGCCAAGACGCAAATGTTTGGAACTAGGGTTGTACATGGGGCTTTCAGTTCAGCCTTAATTTCTGCAGTTTTAGGCGTTAAATTATTTGGAGCGGGGGTTCTTTACGGTTCACAGAGCGTGACCTTTAAGAAACCAGTTTATATTGGAGATACATTGACGGCTGTTGCAACAGTTTCGGAAAAATATACGAAAAAGGATGGCGAATTAAAATTTATTAAGTGCGACACAAAAGTTTATAATCAGAAAGAAGAAGTCGTAACTGACGGGGAAGCGGTTATTCTAGTGTTAAAATAACAAAAAATTCTTTTTTTCTTTTAGTTTTTTTTACAAATTTCTACCTACTCCAAATAGGAGTCCTTGAAAGTTAATAATCTCAATTTCTGACAACGAAATCTTTTCCATGTCCTCCTTTAGTTCTTCCTCAGAGAAAATTCTGTTATTGAGGGCTAAATTATACATCTGAACCAAATCGTTCATTATCACATTATTTTCTATTAAAGGTAGATCTTTTACGGCGACAAGTATCACCAATCCTTTAGGTTTGCAGACACGAGATATTTCTTTTAAAAATTGTTCGCGCTCCATATCGTAGAACTTTATGTTTTTTTTATAAACTGGGACGATAACTGCATCAAATACATCGTTCGGAGTAGAAATTTGTTGATTCATCATTTCTTTATAAGATATATTCTTGATTTTTGGAGTTAATTTCTGGCTTTGTGAAGGAGTTTTGGATACCACGTAAACTTTATCCGCATATTCAAGAAGTTGTTGTACAAGCGACAATACTTCATATTCTGATAACCAAATTGAGAGGATATTCTTAAGCTTCTGCTGTTCCAATATCTCAAAGAATTGTTTCGAAAAATCTGCGCGAAACTTATCAGAATCCATGATGTTATTATTGATTAAAAACTTCAAGAGCAACTTAGGAATATATTGGGTGAATTTTGTTGCTTCAATTAAGGGGTTTTTTCCGTTCTTGTTCTTAATTAATTTAAGCAACCCAATATTGCCTAAGTTTTTAAGGCTATTATAGAAACTTGAAGTTGAGAGGGATTTATCCTTGTTAATATGTTCGTAGAATATTTGTTCTACTTCAGAATATTCCATATCTTCACTCTTATATGGACTATTTTCTTTAAATTCAAGTAACTGCTTAATCTCAGTATACAAAGTGTGTCTTACAACAGGTTCCGAATACCTTACTAAAAATTCCAGCGCTATTATCTCTGAAATTGAAAGATCTGCAAAATCTGAAATACTATGAAAGGAAGCGTAATTGTGAAAATCGTCATCTTTGACATGCATTTTTCTATAATTTTTGAAAATTGTACTTAATGATATATAAAAACCCATTCTATTTAAATTTTCAAAATTGGAGGAATAAGAATTTTCTTATTGGAAATCTTTAAATGCAAAATCATCCTACCTACTATAATAATCAATTTTAATAAATAAACTGAAATCAAGTTTTTAAGTGAATAAAATGGAAGACGAAATATTTGAGTCTCAAGAACAATATTTGGACATTCCAGAAGCTATTGGGTTAGACGGAATTGATTTAGAAAAGTATATCATCGCCTCTTATATTATTAAACGACCTAAAGGCATGAATGTGAACTATTTATCTCGTTTCGCTGCGATCGAACAATCTACTGGTACATGGGTTAGAGTACCAGCAGAAACTGCAGAAGTTAGAAAGCACCATGTAGCTAGAGTTTTAGGCGTATACGAACTACCTCATTACGAATATGTTATTCCAAAGGATATAAAGGAGCGATTATATTTCGTGCAAATCGGTTTTCCCATCTCGAACATTCTGGGAATGGGAATTCCTATGCTCTTTACGACGATTATTGGAAACATAAGCATTACGCACGGATTGAAACTTGTTGATATTGCATTTCCTAAAACATACTTAGAAAATTTCAAAGGACCCAAGTTTGGCATTGATGGCCTCCGAAAGTTGTTGAAAGTCCCTGAACGCCCTCTTTTAAATAATATGGTGAAACCGTGTACGGGGCATACGTGTGATGTTGCTGCAGATTTAGTGTATAAAGCGGCAGTAGGAGGTTGTGATGTAGTAAAAGACGACGAGTTAATTTCTAATCCTCACTTTAACACCCTAGAAGATAGAATCGTCAGCGTTATGGAAGCTGTGGACCGAGCGGATTCTGAAAAAGGGGAGATGACATTATATACGATTAACATAACTACTAAATTCCCCGATATGTTTGAATACGCAGATAAAATGATTGAATTGGGAGCTAATGCACTAATGATAAATTATTTGACAGCCGGATATGAAGCACTGCGACAATTAGCTGAAGATCCCTCGATTAAAGTTCCAATTTTAGGACATATGGACTTTGCAGGAGCGTATTTTGGAGGAGAGTGGACTGGTATGACTAGCATGCTTACATTAGGCAAACTTCCGAGAATATGTGGTGCTGATAGCGTAGTTATTCCTGCACCATACGGTAAGGCTGAAATCGTAGACGAGAGATACGAACAGAACTTAAAGGCGCTAAGATATCCTCTCAAACACATAAAACCAACTCTACCTATGCCATCAGGTGGGATTACACAGGGTATGGTCGAAAAAACTATAAAGGAAGCGGGAAAAGACATTTTAATAGGATCGGGAGGAGGTATTCACAGTCATCCTGATGGTCCAATCGCAGGTGCAAGAGCCTTTAGACAAGCAATCGATGCAGTTATGCAAGGGCTGGACGTAAAGAAATACTCTAAAGAGCACAAAGAGTTAGCTCGTGCGCTTGGCATTTGGGGAGAAGGAAAAACAAAACTGATTGAATAAATAGTATTTTTCTTTTTTTTATTTACTCTACTAAAATACCTTCGATAAAAAAATTTAATAGACCAATCTTTAGTCGCAAAACTAAAGTCAAATAATTAGAAAAAAAACAAAAAGATAGTGTTGAGAAAGTCGAGGGAAGGGCATATGGACTTGTTCTCTGCACAACATCGCTTGCACGACGCGTGAATCTGCTTAAGCTCTTCTCTCACGGGTTCTAACTCCTCTTCAGAAAACTCGCGAAAGTCTTCGAGCAATATGCAAAACGAGTAGTAGTTGACTTTAGTGTGACCGAGCCTTACGAACTCTCGAAACTTGGTGATGATTTCGCTTTGAAATTCCTTTGCTGTACAAAAAATTCACGCGGTCTAATAGCCCGTACAAGTGGGAGATAGGGCGTTGCGTATGATCTAAGATGAGTTTGTCTTTACCGTCCGCCCCTTTTCTCTTGAACGATACCAGCGAAAAGACGATGTTAGGACCGTCCACCGCCACTAGGGACCCTTTTAGGTTTGCATAATCCAGTGCCTGAGAAGTAACGATGGGGTTAATTTTTACTCCCATTTTCTTAATGTTGGAGGAATCGATATAAAGAAAAATTCCTTTCTCTTTTTCGACAATCGAGGGACTGTTAAAATTTTTGGAAGGATTTAGAATTTTTTAAGAATGACTACGATTGAATTCTCAGGATCCTTTTTTATCCTGGTAAATTTCTCAATTCGTCTCTAAAAAGTTCTGTTCCACAATAATTACACAATAAGGTTTCTTGGTCAATTTTCATGCTTTCAATTGACTCCGCAAAATAGACAATGTAACATCTCAATTTTAACGCCGTATTTATCGCGAAACGCCTTATTTGCCCGTTCCCAAATAAAAGTCAAAACGCCGTTTACAGTCTGATTGTATTCAGCTCCAACGTGTACTTTAACTATTCTCTTCCTTTCGTCAACGCGCATTTTTACAAAAATCTGTTCTTGACAGATTTTCTTTGATGTTTCTATCTTTATTTCGAGCTATCTTCATCTCTAATTCTCTTATTTTAGACTCCAACTCCTGACGTTCTTTCTTTAATTTGTAAGGATTAAATTTCCCGTAAAGGAAATAGAGATATATAATAGTCACAACGCCAAACGCTACGCTAATAATAATCTCAATGATTATGTTCCAAAGCACAAGAGAAATACATATGACCGGAGAACCGATAAGAACCCATCCTTCTTCTTTTATGCGGTCTGATTTTTTTAGCTTTTGTTTTTTCTCTTCTAGATCGCTTCTTAACATTTTGATTTCGTTTCTGTCGAGATAATATGCCATTATTTTATTCCTAAGGGTTATATATCGATACCTTCAGACATAAATAATATCGTAAATTGGTATACAAAAAAGTAATAAAAATCTACACATTTAAAATTACATACTCCTTAGTATGGGTTTGAACTTCGATTACGCTTAGGTTTTTTTTTTGAGTATTATGTTATATTTCTTAAAAATAGGACATATCGATTTACATAGAAAGGATAAGAACCTGTAGAACGCCTTATATAATTTAACGGTTAATTTTATTGAAACAATGTTTTCTAACGAGCATTCTCGCGAGCGTTTTAAACGCGTTTTCAATGTTGCGCCCCGTTTTACAGCTAACCTCGAAATACTCGCTCAACCCTCTAGATTTAACGATCTCAAGTGCTTGCTGCCTCGAAATCTTCCGTTCCCTAAGGAGGTCGGATTTGTTCCCAAGTAAAGCGATAGGAACCTGTTCGATAGAACCGATTGCTTCTCTACAAATTGCCAACCACTCGTCTATATACGCGAGCGAAGAGTGTTTGGAAAGGTCGAAGAGAAACGCAAATCCCTTCTGTAACGCGCAGTAGCCTGAAATGAGGTGTTTAAACCTTGGCTCCCAGCTAAACACCCATACATCTAACTTAATGTTCACAGAGTCGATGAATTGGGACATGGTGTAGAATTCCACTCCAATGGTCGCTCGAGAGGTATCGTGAAGCGCGGTAGCCGCTAGTTTAGACAGGCACCTTCGTTTTCCCGCTCTTGAAGCTCCAAATACGCCTATTGCGAACGTGTAGTCGTACATATTTTGCAGAAAACCCAAACCCGTATACCTGTCCTACTAATAGTAATTCAGACTTTTAAGTGTTTATAAATTTTCCTTCGAAAAATGAAGGAATACTCCTCCTAATACGCCCTAAGAGGGATTTTTTATCTAATTTGTCTTCTTCTGAACGCGTAGAAGGTTTGGTCCGCTCGCCCCCATCGAATAACTTTTTTTTTTAATTTTATACTTCTATTTACACCTATTTTTACTCAGAAATCTCCAATTCTAATTTACCTTTCACATAAAACAATTCTTTTTTAGTTTGGTAGATTCTATTTCAAAAAGGTTTTATTAAACTGAAGTTATCATGAATATTACAATTTTAGGTTCGAATGGGTGGTATTCAACTGAAACTGGATTGACTACAAGCATTTTAATTGAAATGCAAAAGTACTATGTAGTTCTTGATGCTGGAGAAGGATTTTACAAGATTAGCCAACTTATTAAAGATACAAAACCTATTTTTGTGTTCCTTAGCCATTTACACCTTGATCACATTTATGGATTTCACACGCTTGCATTATTAAATTTAAAGCAAGAATTAACCATTTTTGGATATACAGGAACGAAAGAGTATCTAAATGCTCTTATTCAACATCCATTTTCAATGTCGGTTAGCGAGTTACCCTATAAGGTGAATATAGTAGATTTAGAGGAAAGATCGCATTCCTATCCTTTTGAATTCGAATGTAAATTGCTCAATCATCCCGATCCATGCTTAGGATATCGTTTAAAGCTAGAAGATAAAATCGTATCCTTCTGTACGGATACAGGAGTTTGCGAGAACCTTTATACTTTAACGCAAGGGAGCGATATGTGTTTTATGGAGTGTTCCTTAGATACAGGTCAGATAGAGGAAGCTTGGGGACATCTTAATCCCGAACAGGCCGCTGAAATTGCTAAAAATTCTAATATCAGGAAATTGGTCTTAATCCACTTTACTGCCAGTATATATACAGAAAAAGCGAAACGAGAGAAGGCTAAAGAAGTGGCAAAAAAAATTTTCGAGAATACGGTTATAGCTTACGATGATTTGGAAATGCTGATGTAGTTAAATTGCGTTAAAATTTAGGATTTTTCGTTTAAGTATTTCGTAGTAGCTTCGCGATATTTTGTGTCTTTACTATAGTCAAATGACGCAATATGATAAGAGGTCACAATAACCTTAATCCATTCAGTTAATTCCGATAACCCTTTCCAATACGCTTTTGCTTCTTCATCAGACATATACCTCTTGAATATAGAAAAAGCAGTAGCATCCATATTTTCTTCATCAATAGTTGCTTTACCGTAAATAATTACACCTCTTGTTGGAGGTCCGACTTCATCAATTAAGACAGTGACATTATTATTGCGGGAAATATTGCGAGTTTTTCGACTATCTCGAGGTGTAACAACAATCAATTTCCCCAATTCTTGGTAAAACCAAACCGGTACTGCATGGATGGTTCCATCTTTATTTATACTGCAAATTCTCACAATTTTCGCATTGTTGATAAACTGATTAATTTCTGCGTCCTCTAGAGGAGGAGCTTGAGTATAAACCATTTTTTTGCCCTCATAAATTTGTGTTGTAAATTGGAGAATACTTTTTCTTATAAAAAATGTAATATTAATTAATATTCTATACCGTTTCTCGCTTGAATTCCTTTAGAAGCGTAATAATGCCTTATTAACCTCATTTCTGTAATTAAATCGGCTCGTTCTTTAATTTTGGGATGCATTTTAGGACCACCAGTTAAGATAAGCTCAAGATTCACGGGCTTTTCATCTAACACTTTTAACACATCCTCTATATCTAATAGCTTATAATTAACCGCAACGCCGATCTCGTCAAGGATAACAATATCGTACTCCCCGCTAGTGATGATTTCTTCGGCGAATTCTAACGCTTTTTTCGCTTCCGCGTAATCAATTTCTCGAGGTTCAGCAATTAAATCTGGAGTTCCAAACTGTTTGACTTCGAAATTTTTGAGATTTCTAATCGCGTTAATTTCTCCGTATTCGGTGTTTCCCTTCATAAATTGTATCATATAGACTTTGAATCCGTGTCCTGTAGCTCGAAATCCTTGTCCTAGCGCCGCAGTTGTTTTTCCTTTACCCCTTCCTTCGTAAACTTGGATTAATCCTTGCTTTAGATGTTTTCTCATTATCAGATGTATGTAACGAATGTTTTAATTAGATTGTAATTTCAATAAGATATTCTGTAAATAGATTAATTAGGTAAAATAAAGCTTAAGTAATAAATTATCGAGGTTGAAATGAACATGAATGATTCTAAAGAGACAAAAGATATAGAAGAATACGGAGTTGTATTCAAGAAAATTAAAAAATTAAGACATAAAATCTTCCCTCAAAAAGGAAAGAAACCAGATAAAGAAGACGAGTCATATAAAATAGTTTAACTAAAAATATTTATTAGATTAAAATTATCATGTCTAAATATAGTGAAATCAACACCAAACTTAATAAATATCTTAAGTTAACTACATTTCCAGTAGCCGTAAAACTATTAGAGAATTTAGATGAGAGTAAAAAAATCAAATTTATTAAAAAGCCCGAAAATCCAGTAGCCATGTGTCAAATTTTCAGCTACGCCCGATATTACGGGTGGACAATGTTATGCACAAAAGAAGATAATGTTTGCCCGTTAGCAGAAATTACACTGGGTTTCGAGAAAACTCACCGACTTTTTGAAGAAGGTGCATTTTTTGTTGGTAGATATAATAAAACCAAAGAAGCGGCTAAAAAAACCACCTCTACTATGCCACTTATTCTATACGATTCTTATTCTGCAATAGTTGCTGGTAGGTTGGGTAGAGTTGAATTTGATGTCGATCTAATCTTAATTTGGGGCTCCTCAGCCCAGATTATGCGAATTATTCAAGGATATTTATGGGAAAGAGGAGGTAGGGTCAATATGTCCACTTTTTGCGATGGAGTATGTGCTGATACTATATCTAACGCGATTTTAACTAAAGACTTGCAGATTGCATTTCCATGCTTAGGGGATCGTCGTTTTGGGATGGCTAGAGATAGCGATTTAATTGCCTCCATACCTATCGAGTTAATTGATGAAATAATTGAAGGGATCGAGCAAACACATAAAGCAGGAACACGATACCCTATACCGTACCAATTATCTACTCCAGAATTCTTTATAAAGCTAAAGAAGCAATTAGATAAAGTAATAAAAAAATAATTATCATCTTATTTTAGTCTTTTTCAAAACACCAATTTAATCAATTATTAATTGCTACTTCATGTAAATATATGAATTTTAATTAAATTGATAATTATACTACTAAGGTTTTTTAGATTTTATATTTCAATAGCCATTTTACGAGATTTAATCAATGAGAAAAAGTAAACTTCTATCTTTAGAAGACGCAATATCTACATATATCCACGACGGTGATTTAGTTGGGATTGGCGGACTTTCTTTTTGGAGGAAACCTGTCGGTATCTGTAGAGAAATTATAAAGCAAGCGAAAAAAGAATTAACCATTTGCACTTTTGTAGGGGGAATTGAAGTAGATATGCTAATAGGGGGAAGCTGCGTGTCTGAAATCCGCTCGTGTTTTGTAGGAATGGAAATATTTGGAATGGCACCAAATTATAGAAAAGCAATCGAAACTCAAGCTATTAAGGTATCTGAAGAGTCTGAAGCAACCATCGCGCTAGGGTTGAAGTGTGCGTACTTGAAAGTTCCATTTATGCCGATAAAAGGAATAATTGGCACCGATTTTCCAAAAGTGCGTAATGACATAAAGCAAATAGAGGACCCTCTTGGATCGGGAGTCCAAGTTGTGGCTGTTCCGGAAATTGACTTAGATGTTGCTATTCTGCATGTTCCTTACGCAGACGAATATGGAAACGGGAACATACCAGGAGCAGTATGGCTAGACGACGATATGGCGAAAACGGCAAAGAAAACAATTATTACCTGCGAAAGAATAGTTGAAACGGAAGATATTAGGAATTTGCAAGGAAAAGCGCAAATTCCAATGCAAACAACCACTGCTGTGGTTAAACTGCCGTTTGGAGCACACCCTACATCTTGCTATAACAATTATACTTTCGATTCTAGGCATATCCAACAATATCTTAAGATGAATTTTGCTGATTATAAAGAAAAATTTATCGATGTTACCTCTCATGCCGAATATCTCGAAAAAGTTGGTGGAGCAAAAACCATTTTAAACATCTTATTATAACACTTCCTTTTTAAGTAAATGGTTATTAGTTGTAATTTCACTAAATATGGAAATAATAGATAACAATTCTCAAAAAAATGGTTGTATTTCGAAAAACTAAAATGTTTACAATGACGAAGTAATTGTAAAATAGTAAAGTTAGATTTTTTGCCTTCACTATTACTGAAAAATTATTAAAAATTTGAGAGTTTTTCAATATGATATATTTGGAAGCTAAATTGCCGGATATTCCAGGTACTCTTATAGAAATGATTAAGCCAATCTCCCAGAATGGTGGAAACATTTATGGGATTTTACACTATCACGATAAAAAGACAAATAATATGATTCCAGTCACAGTTTGGTTTGAGATCAACAAAGAGCTAATAGATTTATCCTTAAATAACATAAAAAAAGAATTAATTGAAAAAAAGATCGAAATCAATAAAGTCTCTATAGGCTCTAAAAATCAGATGATGACAGTAATATTATCTGGTCACGTTTTCGATTCAGATATAACCGACACGATAAAACGCTTAGATTTAAAAAACATTAGAGTTCGAGAATTACAAGCAAAATTCACTGGATTTAAAGAGATAAGCAACGTTAAAATGAAAATTGAATTCCCAGAATTGATGACAAAAATGGAGTTAATTAACGAAATTGAGAATATATGTAAGGAGAAAGGTCTTTTTTTAATACATTCATAGAATATTTAAAATCAATGATTAATATGGAACTAAAAATCTGCTTAATCGGTAAAGGTAATGTTGGAACATGTTTTTTAAAATTATTTAAAGAAAAGTATAGTAAAATTAAAGAGATTTACGATTGTGACTGTAAAATAACTGCTATATTTAAGCAAGCTGGTGCTATAATTAATAATAAAGGTATTATTTTAGAAGATATTTTAGCTAAGGGAGCAGATGTTAAAAAAAGTGAGTTTTGGAACGAGAACCTTAAAGCAAAAGACTTAATCTCAAAATTAAATTTTGATATATGCATTGAAGCAACCCCCACTAATCCAATCACTGGAGAACCTGCACTAACGCATATTATCGAAGCGTTAAATAACAATATTGATGTAATTTCGGCAAACAAAGCGCCATTTTTCTTACACTACGAAAAGATTAAAGATCTGGCTAGAAAAAAGAGTTGCATCGTAAAATACGAAGCAACCGTTGCTAGTTGCGTTCCTATATTATCGTTAAAGAGAAACTTAATTGGGAATAAGATTACTCGCATTGAAGCAATTCTCAATGGAACAAGCAATTATATTTTGAGCAGAATGGCAACCGAAGGAATTTCTTTCGAGCTGGCATTAAAGGAAGCGCAGGAGTTAGGGTATGCGGAAGCCAATCCACAATTAGACATTGGTGGATTTGACTCTGCTGGGAAATTAGTAATTCTAGCGAATGAGTTTCTTAGCTACTCAAAAAGCATCGAAGACGTGAAAATCGAAGGGATCACCAATATTAACTCACAAGCCCTAGAATTGGTAAAACTGGATGGTTATGTAATAAAACATTTAGCTATCGCGGAGGAAGGCAAATTAATCGTTGAGCCGAGGTTAATAAAACAAGATTCACCTCTAAATATTGGCGGTACTCTAAATCTTATTAAACTACAGACAGAATTTGCGGGATCGATTATATTAATAGGAAATGGAGCTGGTGGATATGAAGCGGCTTCTGCGATTTTAAACGATCTAATTAATATCATTGTGGAAAGGAAATTTGAAAAGCAAATTAAGAAGGATTTTCAAAAAACGGTGGTATAAATGGAATTTCACTCTACAAATTATAATTCAGAAGATGTAGATTTTAAGGCAGCAATTTTATTGGGTCAAGCATTAGATCGCGGGTTGTACATGTTGAATAATATCCCTCAAATATCTGCTGAATCTCTTAATTCTTTTAAAAATATGGATTTTAGTGAAATCGCGTATACGATAATTTCAAAATTTATCGGTAGTACTATTTCAGAAAAACAACTCAAGGAAATTATAGTTAGCGCGTTAAATTTTGAAATTCCTATTGAAAAAATAACCAATAATGATTACATATGTTATTTAGATCGCGGTCCTACTTGCAGTTTTAAAGATTTCGGAGCTAGGATGCTAGCTAAATTAATGGAATATTTTCTTAATATAGAAAATAAGGAAGTAATAATATTAACTGCAACTTCAGGTGATACGGGGGGTGCCGTAGCTCAAGCTTTTTACAAAATGCCTAATATTAAGGTTGTGGTTTTGTATCCAAAAGAGGAAATTAGTGTTTTGCAAAGGAAACAGATGACAACCCTAGGTAAAAATGTGATTGCTATTGGAATAAACGGAAAATTTGACGACTGTCAATTTCTTGTAAAATCTGCTTTTAAAGATGAGGAGTTAAAATACCTCAACCTATCGTCTGCAAATTCTATAAATTTCGGTCGTCTTTTGCCCCAAACCCTTTATTACTTCTGGAGTTACTCTCGTATTGTAAAAAAAAAGGGAGAAAAAGTCGTATTTTCTGTTCCCTCGGGAAATTTTGGAAATCTTACAGGAGGTTTAATTGCTATGAAAATGGGGCTCCCTGTTAGGCGATTTATTTCTGCAGTTAATGAAAACGACGAATTCCCAACATTTTTAAGAACTGGTGTTTATAGAAAAGTGGAACCCTCGAAAAATTGTATATCTAACGCCATGAATGTAGGACACCCATCAAATTTAGCCAGAATTTTTGATCTTTACGGCGGGCAAATAGATGAAAATGGATACATTCAAAGATTACCTGATATGGAACAACTCCGAAATGATATCGTTTCGTATTCTATAAATGATGGAGATACTAAGGAGACAATAGTTGATTTTTATAAAACACACAATAAAATAATTGAACCTCACGGAGCTGTAGGATGGGCAGCAATTACAAACTATCGCATCAATAATTCTGAGGACGATAACCTTAAATCAATTACTTTTGAAACCGCCCATCCTTCAAAATTTCCAGACGAGATTATTTCATTAATAAATATTACTCCTGAGACCCCCAATTCATTAAAAACGATATGTAATGCTATGGAATTACCAAATCCAAAAGTTATTCGGAATTACCAAGATTTCAAAGATTTTTTATTAAATAAATTTCATAACTAAAATTTTTTATTTTTAAAAATCGAAACCTAAATAGGAAGAAAGCAAGTCAATGAGTTCAGAATATTCATTAACTACAGGGAATTGGGGATACTTGTCAATGACATTTTTAGGTGGTCTGAAAAGGACTCCATGTTTGGCTTCTAATAACATTGGTATATCGTTATAAGAATCACCCACTGCTATAATATCGTAGTTTAGTTTTTTCAAGGATAATACTGTTTGCTTTTTCATCTCTCTAATACGAATATGGTAATTCTTAATAATACCTTCGTCATTTATCTCGAGATTATGACAAAAACACAATGGATATCCTAATTTCTTCATGAAAGGCATTGCAAACTCGATATAACTATCTGTGACAATAATTATTTGAGCATATTTTCTGATATAATCAAGAAATTCTTTTGCTCCTGACAAAAGATCCATTTTTGAAATTACATTTTGAATTTGTTTTAGCGTAATATTATTATTTTCAAGAATTTTTAAGCGATTTTTCATAAGAACA
This sequence comes from Promethearchaeota archaeon, assembly GCA_019058515.1. The sequence continues at coordinate 32,255 of JAHPYY010000092.1, read as the reverse complement.
TCGTAATCAGATATATCTCTGGTTGTGTATTTGAGCTCATCAATTCCAGTCGATTCACTTACAGCAATCCACACTTCAGGGGTAAAAACACCCTCCAAATCAAAACAGATAATAAACATAGTAACCTATTCTATAAATTTTTTAATATTGAAGAATTTTCCTAGAAATTGATTAGGTAAATTTTAAAGATATAATAACTCTTTGGAGAAGACGAGTTTGAGTGAATATTCAAAAGATTACACAGTTGACGAAATGATGACTGTGCTAATGGCACGAGAGGTCAAAAACGACGATGTTATGATTGTTGGAGTAGCAACTCCCATGGTATGGTCTGCGTTTACGTTGGCAAAACTAACTCACTCACCCGAAGCAATTTATCATTATATCATGGGAAATACTTTTGTCATAGAACCTAGACAAGTTTCATTATTATACTTGGAGATGAACACCGCTAGAGCTTACAGGTTTCAAAATTCAGGAGAATGTACATTAGAATCGCTTCCTTCGGATAAACTTACTACGATTGAATGGTTTAGACCGGCTCAAGTGGACCAATACGGCAACACGAATAATATTTGTATAGGAGATTGGAAAAACCCAAAAATTCGTTTGCCTGGTTGCGCAGGGATTGCGGATTTCAGCATGTTTTACGCACGGGGATCATTCTTATATACACCACGACATGACACGAGAACTTTTGTTCCATCTGAAAAGCTATTCTTTATATCAGGCGTGGGTTTTCCTAACGGAAAGAACAGTATATGTGGAGGTTCCGGACCTCAGTGTGTCGTAACAAACTTAGCGTATTTAAATTTTAACGATGCAAAAAAAAAGATGAGGTTGCATAGTATTCATCCGGGTGTAGAGCTTGATAAGGTGAAAAATTCCACGGGATTCGACTTAGTAATACCGAATGATCTAAAAGAAACGATTCCACCAACAATAAGAGAAATCAATTTACTAAGAGATAAAGTTGATCCACTTGGAATTAGAAAACTTGAAGTATTAGCTGGAAAAGAAAGAGAAGAATTATTAGAAGAAATAATTGATATCGAAATGTCGAGAGTAAATAAGTATCCTAAACTTTTGATTTAATTGTTTTCGTGCTATTCAGAACCTTTAATTAGATAGATCTTCAATCTTAGGGAATAGTTCAATCTCCCTCCCTTTCTTTTCGGTGTAAATTAGTTTTTCGTCTAAAAGTTTGTCGACGTGATACTTTACGGAACTACGACTCAACTCTAATTGATCTGCTATCTTACTTGATATAATCCCTGGATTGGTTTCTATAATATCGAGTATTTTCAAGGTAGTTTTTGATTTGGCGATAGTGTCAATGGTATAATCATCAAATGTCTGTCCTTTAAAATTAGGATAAAAAACCGAATATTGGCCAACTTTCTTTTTCTTTATAATTTTATATCTTAATAAAACTTGAAGGTGCCATTGTAATTGTCCAGTTTGGAGATTACATCGCCTTTGAAGCTCGTTATGGTGGATTCCTGGCTCGTTTAATATGCTATTAATTATATTCCTTCGATTTTCGTTTTCAAAAATGTCATCAAATGTTAAATATTGACTCGATTGTATCGGAAGCGATTTCATTCTGAAGTAATCCCTGAATTCTTTAAATGATAAAACAGCAACTGTTACTGTTAAAAATATGATGAAGACTGAAATAAAAGTGTTAAAAGAGGAAGATAAAACAGATCTGAAGACAAAGTATATTTCGTGATCATCGTATTCCGTGTAAACAAGATTATCTAGAAGTGTAAATAGAAGAAATGTTATAACGAAAAGTAAGAAAACTATTAGTAGAACGAATGGCCAACGATTTTTCAGGTAACTATTCGAGTTTTCTGGGTTCTGGTGATAATTTATCATGATTAGTCAGAGTTACAAATTATTTTACCTCTCTATTAACCATAAGAACTCTAATTTTAAATAATTCTGGAGTAGTTTTCTAACTATTAAATTAGATTTAACTCTCTATAGGTAGTTCATTTAAAAAGAGTCCAAAATTAATTAGAAAATCGCACCACATTTATTATATTTCGAATGAGTTGTTCATTAATCAATGTATTATAATATGTCGAGGTGATGATACACTTGGATGAAGAACTACCTTATAAATCAAAAAAATATAGTGTAAAGGAAATTTTCTTGAAATTTTCAGGTTATATTGTGCCTATTTTGCAGTATGTACCAGCTACGGGAATTTGGTTTGGAATTATGAGCATCCCTTTAATAGGATATTTTATTTTCCTTTTTAGCTTCCCTACGATGATTTGGAACGACTTCCTTTTTCTCATAACCTCTCCAGAGTTAATTATAGCGTTAGTAGGGCTGGTGATTTTTATTTATAGTTTAATTTTCATAATTAAAAATCGTAAACAAGGCCTTGTCATAAGTGGTCCATATAAATATTTACGCCATCCTCAATACTTCGGAATAATAATTATGACTTTGGCGCTCACAATTTTATGTTTACGCACTTCTCCGATTACTCCCATAGATGGGGGTATTTCGAGCTACATTTTCTTAGTAACGATTTGGGTCGTGGAGGTTTTGCTGTATATAGGGTTAGCTAAAATCGAAGATCTCTCACTTAAGAAACGCTTTAAAGAGGATTACATTTCATATTCGCTTAGAGTTCCGTTTATGGTTCCATTCATTAAATTTAATCGAAAGTAAATTAAGGATGACAATTTACTTTGAATTTTTTTTTTTATATCGATTTATTAGTACGAAAACTATACCTAAATACTTTAAAAGTTAGATAGCTTATTTTAACATAATTTTCAATCGTTAATCTATAAAAAATTAAATAAAACTATGCTATTCAAATTAGGATACAGCATCAAGCAATTCTTTAGGAATCCCAAGCGTTCATTGTCTGTAATGTCAGGTATAATCATTTCGATCACATTGCTTAGTGGGATTTTAATTGCTGCGGATGGTCTGACTAATTATAAACTTTACAAAGGATTCGAGGGAATTGATTTCGATTTTATGATTTACAACTCTCATGTTGATAGAGATGACATTATTGACGGATTAGAAACCGTTAAAAGTACAGTAGATACTCTCGGTGTGATAAATAACTTATACACAACCTGTGCTAAGGTATTTTATAATTCGAGTTATCGATATCCAAGGGCGAATATTCCTGGAGGTATTCAAATAGCAAAATCTGGAGAAGAAATGAATGCATCTAAGACGGAAGATGCTGTCTACCTGCTAGGATTAGACGAAACCTTACTAAATTCCCCCAAGTTGAAAGATGTCTTTACAATAGAAATGTTAAACCTATCTAAATTAGAAGATGGTCAAATCTTAATGGATAATGCCACAGCTACCGAATACAACTTAACAATTGGAGACAAAATTGATCTGCACAGTTATTATATGGAATGGAACGAGACATTATTCGATTGGATCGATTATAACTTTACCGTTGATGCCATAACAATTGTAGGGTTGTTTGAAATCTGGGATTATCAAAAGTTTTATAGTTTGTTCCAAACATATACCATATTCAATATCGATGAAGGACCTATAAGAACACAACAATATGTTCCTCCAACATATCGTTACCTTCTTGGAGATTTCGAGTTTCAGACAAAAGTAGTCGATAATTTAAGTTATTTTTTCGAGGATGATTATGTAGAGGAAATGGGATATCTTTACTTTATCGATTTAAAGCGCGAGAGATTACCGCTTTTTGATACTGAGCGTACACTTAGTTATTTGGAGACATTAAAAAACCGAATAATTATCGAATCAGGAGATGTTAACGCTTATATATTCGACGATCTAAGCAGCGTAATTTATAATGTCCAATCTCAGTTAGCTTTATTTGAGCTGCTTAGTTTCTTCGTGAGTATTCCTACCATTTTACTAGGCGTTCTCCTAACTTTAATAATATTTCGGTTAGTTTTAGAGCAAAGGAGAAGAGAGTTTGGACAACTAAAGAGCCACGGAGCGTCAAGTAGGCAAGTTTCAAAAATATTTCTTATGGAAGCAATATTTGTTGGAGTAGTGGGTGGATTTATCGGCTTAGTCATTAGTGTTGGAGTCTCATACGGACTTATTGCTCAGATTATAGGTGAGGATTTCGGAGAATATCTAGTATTAAATCCCTTGCATATAGATCCAATCTCTATTATAACTTCAATAATTATATCAGTTGTTTTAATATTATTGACGACCTATAGACCTATTAAAAAGTATGCCGAAATGAATGTAATCGAGATAGTTCCCCATTATCAAGAGGATTTAGCAAGCGTTCCGAAAAAAGGGAAACGAGAATGGATTGCGTTAATATTGGGCATTCTTCCTATAGTATATACCGTCATACAGGACTTTTTAGAGTCTACATCAATGATAATGCCTGTCATATATATATTTTCAAGTCTGTTTTTTACATTTATGCCAATTTTGACATGGATCTCACCCTTTTTGCTAATATACGCAATTGTAAAAATCATGTCGACTAGGTTGATCGTAAAATTTACGAAATTATGCGAGAAATTTGCATCGATTTTTTCCCGCAAAACGAGTAAATTGGTTGCAACTAATATAACAAGAAATCCCAAAAGAGCGTTGCACTTAATCTTTATTATTAGCACGACCATTTGCTTCGGCATTATAGGACAGATCATAACAGCAAGTCAGTATCAGCATGAATTTAATCAAGTTTACATCAATGTCGGAGCAGATATGAAATTAGACATTGTCTACGACACCAACTTCAATTATACGGATTTTCGGGGAAAGTTGTATAACTTCTCAGCAGATATAGAAGAGATCTCGGTTTCAAGTGCAAATGTAGCAGAAGGATCAACCATATCAGGTATAACGGCTAGAGGTATCGATCCAATGTCTCTATTAAATGTTTCAGAACTAGACAGTGTGTATTTTTATGGCGAAGATCCGACTCGAGTTCTTACCAAGTTGAATAACACTAAAAAAGGTGTTTTGCTCTCAAGAGATTGGGTTGATTATTACGGTTTTAAACTCGGAGATCCGTTGTCACTTAAATTCAATTTGAAAAACAACCAAGAACAAACGCTCGTGTTCACAATAATTGGATTGTGTTCTAGATTACCCGGTATTTCTAGTTCTCCTCTATTTTATTACGAACAAAGGTATCCTTACGGAAACGATGTATATATAAACTTCAATTACCTAAATAACACAATTAATATGTATAATCTATCTGATACCACTTACACATATTTGGTAGATATTAAAGACGATTCAACTATTAATCCAATCACTTTAGGAAATACTATTAGGAAAAAATTTCCACAAGAGATTTTATATGTTACCACCTTCAAGGAACTTTATGATGATTTTCTGGAGAATCGAGGAGGTATTTTTAGCGCTATTGATTTGATGAATTTCCAATTTCCATTTTTACTGAGCATCGCAGCGTGTGGGATATTAGTCATTACAAACTTAGCAATTATCGAAAAAAGGAGAGAATTAGCTTTGATGAGAGTCAGGGGCGTGTCTAAATCGTTTCTGATAAAGTCTCAACTAGGTGAGGGATTAGTGTTGTTATTACTGGGTACACTTATAGGAAGCGTTGGGTTTTTTGTTGCGTGGAGTTTCAACATACAATTAGACGCCCTTGATTACACTATTTATATGTACGGATTCACTCGACCATTTTTGATTCCATTTGAGATGATAATTTTTCAAATTATTCTGGTAGCAATAGTATTTCTATCAATAATGCTATTTTCTAGCCTTTGGGAGATTAGGAAATCAAATGTTGGCAGAATCGTTGATATTTTAAGAACAAATTAAAGGTGTAAAAGTTGAGTAAAGATAAAGTGTTAAAAAATGATTCAGAATTGAAAATTGAAGTAAACGACCTTGTAAAAATATACAAGCGGGGGAATATTGAAGTAGTGGCTTTAAGAGGATTAAACGCAAGTTTCAATGAGGGAGAAATTGTAGTTATAGAAGGACCGAGCGGATGTGGAAAAACTACTTTAGTCAACCTAATAGCAGGATTAGATAAGCCAGATGCTGGTCAAATTTTAATCAGTAACCACGATTCGAGCGAAGAAGTCAAGGGAGGAAGTAATGATAAAGTTGACATTACAAAGCTTTCAAATAAGGATTTGGAAATATTCAGGCGAAAAAGAGTTGGAGTTGTATTTCAATTCATGAACCTTGTTCCAACCTTGACAGCCGAGGAAAATATCCTACTCCCTTTGGTTTTTGAAGGAGTGCCAGCTAGGAAAAGAAAGAAGATTAGTAAAAACCTTCTGCGACTTACTCAAATGACGGAACGTTCTGGTCATAAACCAGGTCAATTAAGCGGAGGGGAACAGCAGAGAATTGCCATCGCAGCAGCCTTAGCAAACGACCCAGACATTATTATTGCTGACGAACCGACTGGAGAACTTGACTCAGAATCCAGAGAGAACATTCTTGACATTTTCAAGGATTTAATAGAAGAATACCCCAACAAATGCCTTATAATTGTAACTCATGACAGAGCAATCGAAAGAGTCGCTGACAGAGTATTGACCATAAACGATGGAGTTATCGTGAACGAATACATTCCAGGTATAGTTTCTGATGGAAAAGAAGTACCCCAAGAAATCAGCAATGAATTAAGTAAATATCGAAAAAATTTCTCTGTTATAAAGAGGAAGCTAAGTGATCTCACAGACGCGATAAAAGAACTTGAGAATGAATAATATCTAAAGATTTAAACCTCCATGGTTTTTTTTTGTTTCAAACCTTAAATTAAATATATACTTTTTTTTAAATAACTTATTAGGCGAGAATTATTCCAAAACAGTTTAATAGCTAATTTGTTTATATTAACATAATTTTTACGCGTAAATCTAAAGATATACATAATAAAACTATGCTGTTCGCATTAAGATACAGCATCAAACAATTCTTTAGGAATCCTAAGCGATCTTTATCTGTAATGTCGGGAATAATAATTTCGATCACCTTACTTAGTGGGATTATGATTGCCGCTGATGGATTAACAACATATAAGTTATATAAGGGATTTGAGGGAATAGATTTTGATTTTATCGTATATAACTCTCAAGTAGATAGAGATAGTATCGTTGATGGTATAGAAACCGTAAAAAATACCGTGGATAGTCTCGGAGTAATAGATAATTTATACACCTCTTACACTAATACTTTTTGGAACTCACCTTACGAGTATCCAGGCGAAAAATTAAATAGAGGTATACAAATCGCGAAAATGGGAGAAGAGATGAACAGTTCTAAAACTGAATATAAGACTTATATGCTAGGTGTAGATGATGTTCTATTTAACTCTCCAAAATTAGATGAAATCTTCACATTTGAAATGATAAACATATCAGAACTGGAGTACGGACAGATTTTAATAGACAATCGCACTGCAAACAAAAAAAACCTAACTATTGGGGATCGTTTCAACCTTCACAGTTATTATAAGGAATGGAACGAGACACTATACGATTGGATTGATTATAACTTTACCGTTGATGAGATCACCATTGTCGGAACATTTGAAATTTGGGACCATGAAAAATTTAATAGAGTTTTTCAACCCAATGCAATATACCAAGGAGGGTTTTTAAAAACACAACAATACATTCCTCAAGTATATGCTTATCTCCTAGGAAAGTTCGATTATCAAACGAAAGTCGCCAATAATTTGACCTATTACTTTGAAACCGGATTTAAAGAAATAATAGGAAATTTGTACTTAATTGACTTAAAGCGTGAGAGATTACCGCTTTTTAACGCTGAGGTTACCATGCGATACCTTGAAACTTTAAAAAACAGGATAATAATTGAGTCAGGAGATGTCAATGCATGGGTTTATGACGAATTAAGCGGCGTATATATTAGTGTACAAGCTCAATTATATCAATATGAATTATATAGTTTCTTCGTGAGCATACCTACCATTTTACTCGGCGTTCTTCTGACTTCAATAATTTTTAAGCTAGTTTTAAAGCAAAGACGTAGAGAATTTGGACAATTAAAAAGTCATGGAGCTTCTAGCAGACAAGTATCCAAGATATTTTATTTGGAAGCGGTGTTTGTTGGAATAGTGGGGGGCTTAATCGGACTTATAATTAGTGTAGGAATATCTTATGGGCTAATAGCGCAGATTTTAGGTGAAAAATTTGGAGAATACCTCATATTGAATCCGTTACGCATAGATCCAATATCAATAATGACATCAATAGCAATTGCGGTTATACTCGTTTTTTTTACAACCTATAAACCAATAAAAAGATATTCAGAAATGAATGTGGTTGAGATTATCCCCCATTTTCAAGAAGAACTAGCTGGCGGTCCAAAAAAAGGAAAAAGAGAGTGGATAGCGCTAATATTGGGACTTATTCCAATTGTGTACAGTTTCATTCAAGATCTATTTGGACCTTCAGAGATTATGTACCTATGGTCTAGTTTATTCCAAATGATTATTCCCATACTAACTTGGATCTCTCCTTTTCTGCTAATATATGCTGTAGTCAAAATTATATCTACAAGATTGGTCGTTAAATTCACGAAATTGTGCGAAAAATTTGCATCAATGTTTTCTCGCAAAACTAGCAAATTGGTAGCAACAAATATTACCAGAAATCCTGTGAGAGCCGTTCACTTAATTTTCATTATCAGTACAACAATATGTTTTGGTGTTATTGGTCAAATTTTAACCGCTAGTCAATCTCAACACGAATTTAACCAGATTTACATGGATGTAGGAGCTGATATGAAACTTAACATCATTCGAGATGACACATTTAATTATACGGACTTCAGAGATAGACTCTACAATTATTCGGCGGATATAAAGGATATATCCGTTTCAAGTTCAAATATTGTAGAAGGACCGACAATTACAGAAATTAATGCTAGAGGGGTAGACCCTATGTCGCTATTAAATGTATCTGAATTGAGTAATACATACTTCTACGGTGAGGAGCCAACCCAAATCCTTCACAAATTAAACAACACCAAAGACGGCGTTTTAATTTCAAAAGGTTGGGTAGATTACTTCGGGTTTAACCTAGGAGACCCGCTGCCACTGAAATTCAAATTGAAAAATAACACGGAAATGTCTATAGTATTTAAAATAATTGGCTTTTGTTCTATATTTCCTGGTCTTTACGATGGTCATACATTTTTTTATGACGAATGGAATAATTACGGATACGGAGCTGATGTATACATTAACTTCAATTACCTAAACAACACAATACTATACAACTTGACTGACACTAGTTATACCTATTTGCTTGATTTAGAAGAGGAACCAACAGTAGATTCAATTGTTTTAGGTAAAGCTTTAAGAAAAGATTTCCCCAACGAGAGTTATTCTGTCATAACATTTGAGGAGCTTTTCGATAACTATCACGAAAACCGAGGGGGGCTCTTTAGCGCAATTGACTTAATGAATTTTCAATTTCCTTTCTTATTAGAGATTGCAGTGTGTGGAATATTAGTTATAACAAACCTAGCGATAATCGAAAAACGGCGAGAACTAGCGCTTATGAGGGTTAGAGGTGTATCTAGTTCGTTTTTGATAAAATCTCAATTAGGAGAAGGGTTAGTCTTGTTACTCTTCGGGACGCTAATTGGAAGTATTGGCTTTTTTATTGCGTGGAGTTATAATTTGCAGTTAAACACATACGATTATTCCGACTATCTTTATGGAATTTTGCGTCCATTCGTGATTCCTTTAGATATGATTATATTAGAAATAATTATTGTGGCAACGATCTTTTTATTTATCGTACTTATTTCTAGCTTCTGGGAAATTCGAAAGTCCAAAATTGGCAGAATAGTGGACATTATAAGAACAAATTAAATGTAAAAAATTAAATGAAAACTTTAGTGAACGAGTTAAAATTAATCGTTAATAGAATAATACCTAAGACTTAAACCCTTATGTTTACTTTTTTTTTACTTCAAAATTGAATTGTTCAAAGATTTTATGAATAGAATCGTAGATTCCAAATTTACCATCAGACACAGCGTTATCTACTATAGAAGAGATCTGAGCTTCATCCATTAGATTTTCTGAAACTATTTTTTCTACCTTGCTAAATATCATTTCTTTAATTTTATAGGAAAATCTATTTACTTTCTTTTCCTTAAGCAATTCTGATAATTCTAAATGTTCTTTGTGGTCGTAAATGTTCTGAATCAAATCATCAATACCTTCTCCACATAACGCATCGGTCATTGAGACGGGAGGACGCCACCCAGATTGAAAGTTTGGACTGTCATCTAACATCATTTCGATTTGAACTGCTACATCCTCCCCGCCCAGGTCTTTCTTGTTTACGTTGTAAAGGTCACCAATTTCGATGATCCCCGCTTTTTGCATTTGAATCGCGTCTCCGTAACCGGGTACTAAAATTACCACTACAGTATACGCAAGATTGTAAATATCGAATTCTGCTTGTCCTACTCCCACGGTCTCAATTATTATTAAATCCATACCAAACGCTTCGTAAAGCATGCTGATATCGAATACCGCTCGGGAAATCCCCCCTTTATATCCTCTCGAAGCTAAACTACGCATAAACAGATTGGGGTGCAAAGAAATATCTGTCATCCTTACTCTGTCCCCTAAAAACGCACCTCCGCTAAATGGGGAGGTCGGATCAACCGAAATTATCCCAATCGACTTTCCTTGATTGAGCAATTGTTTGGCAATCGCTCCCGTTAGAGTACTTTTGCCAACACCCGGAGATCCCGTCATGCCAATGATATAAGATGCTTTGTTGGAATCTTTAAAATGATTAAATATCTCGGTTGCTTTTTCGGGATTATTCTCTACTATCGTAATTAATTTAGCCAGTGCTACTTTATCTTTAAACTTAAATCTATTAATTAATGATTCTAAATCGTTAGTAGGTTTCAATTTAACACAGTCCCTAATAGAATTAGCGAGTTTATTATAATTGAGTAAAAAAATATTTCATGGTTTTTTTATGTTTTGAGATTAGAAATAAACTATTATTTTAGTAATGCAATTGCTGGTGATAACGCAGGAATTTCTATCTCACAAACTATCGAATTTTTAGTAATTTGTAATGAATTTAAAGGAGCCATTGATTGATTAATCCCATTATATAACTCAATATCTCTAGCCTCGAGTCTAAATTTAGAAGGATCAAAATTAATTTCTATCTTTTGATTCCGACTAGTTAAATTATAAGCAGTGATAACTCCCGTTTTTTTACGCTCATTTATATGTAAGTGTAGATTTTGATTTAAACCCCAGAATGTCCCTTGAATGAAATACAGCTTTATTTTTTTATAAAGGACCATTGCGTTTTTCAACGCTCCGTACTTAATACTGTCTTTGCTTTTTACACCTCCTATGCCTAGGTGTCTCGCAAGTGACGCATACCACCAAAATTGCAGCATGTTTTCGTTATCGCTATTCTCGTTAATGTGTAAATAAAGTGGTATAGAATACGCCAGATTATATTCAAAAAGTTGAATCGCTCTACCTGACAATAAGTCTCGCATTGGATTCCACATGCATTCAAACCCCCACTTTTCATCAAAACTGTTAGGAAGATTATGCTGGTAATACAAGGGGTGGTTAAATCCGCGAGGATGGGCTTCTACAAGGATGTTAGGATACTCTTTTTTAACGTTTTGTATTACTTTAAGAATATTTTCTGCATGGGTTTGTCGCCTCATAAGAACTTCATGGCCGTGAGCCTTGTTAAAACATCCTAATTCGTTAACCATAAACATAGAAAAGTCGGCAAAATCAAACATGAAAAAATCAATGCCGTTCTTTGCCAGATCTAACAACCTCCGGCTCTTCTCCTTTACCCAATAATCGTTAGCACACACGCAATAAAGTCCTAAATAGGGATCTGATACCACTCGAACACCTTTTTGTGATCTAAGGTAAAACTCATCTGGTTCAGTTTCTCCTTCAAAATTCATCATAAGATGTAATCCTAACTTTAATTCATATTTATCGTGAATATATTCTGAAAATACTTTAAGAGGGCCAAATCTTTTTTGATTCCAGATTTCAGAACCAAGGTGTGTGTTCCAACCGGGATCTAAGTAAAGACACTCTGCTCCGATATCTTTAGCCAAACTTGCTTCCTCATACAATTGCTCTAATGTATAAAGATTGAATTCAGAATTTAAGGCGAAAAAACCGTTCTTCTCTGCCTTCCAACCTAAATTATACAATTCATTCCAATGAATTGGAGGATTGTAATTTAAACTATATCGATGACCGCATTCTTCAAGATGCTTTCGGTAAAGATAATAACCTTCTTTATAATCTCCTTTGAAGGAGATGTATTTAGAAACGCCAAATTGATATGTCTGATTGGGTTTAAGAATAGTCGCCAACTCAGGATTTCCTTTACATAGAAAAGCACCTCCGTAAATAATTGAAACATCTTCAGCTCCTCTACCTGGAAGTTTGGTGGTAATTACTTTAAAGCGAGAAAATTCAACTTGAGAAGGATTATATTTGCATAACATAATTCCATTTTGCGAATTCGACCAAACCCAGCCTTCTGCACAGAATCCTGGGAGCTCTCCCTCGTTAAAAACCCAAGCATCGTATAATAAATCTGAAGCACTAAAGATTTCTTTTTTTCTATCTCTACCATACCCACTAAATCTACGAGATGGAATAGAAGTTAATTCCATATCATCTAAATTGTCAATCCAACCCTGAAATTGATTGAAAAGCAATTTTTTAAAGCCAAAATTGATATAGTTTACTTTAATGTCTTTGCTACTGGGATTACATAAAGAAATGAATTCGCTTAGCCATCTATCATTTTCTTTTAAGTAAAACTTGTGTTTAATTTGTAATTCTGTATTCCGAAATGTTCCTCCTATAATAAGGGTTTTATCATCCTCAAAGTAAATATCTCTTGATTCTAGCTGTCTGGCATTACGCTCTACTCCTATATTAGGCAAATAGGAATAACGAGATCCTCTCTTTTTTGACATTTGAATGCGATAATGATAATCTTGATCCGCGTAAACAATATCATTCAGTTTATCCTTTAAAATGTAAAAAAATCCATTACTTTCATTCTTCTGGATATTTATTGACCAATATTTATTCTCTAGCTTAAGTTGATTTTGACTCATTTAATTCACTTAAAATTGGCTATTTCGCAGTTTAATAATATAAAAACTGAAGTAAATTTGAAAAATCTTATTACTGAAATCCAAAAAAAAGGAAAAAATTAAGATTACATGAATATAGCTTAAATTTTATTTTTTAACATTCGCTTTAATGAACTCAACAATATCAATAGTCATGGAACCAGGACCATATACATTTGCTACTCCAATTTTTCTTAACTTATCAAAATCTTTAGCGGGAATCACACCCCCTACGAGTAGCATAAAATTTTCAAAAACGCCCTTTTCTTTTAAAAGATCAATTACTTGTTGCGTATACGCAAAATGAGCACCGGAGTGAATGCTTAAACCAATAACATCAACATCTTCTTGAATTGCTGACTCTACTATTTCTTGAATATTTTGAAATCCACCAAATATAATTTCCATTCCCGCATCGCGTAAGGCTCTAGATACAACAATTCCTCCTCTCCAGTGTCCGTCTATCCCAGGTTTACTCATAAGAACTCGAATTTTGCTTTCTGCCATATGTCGCACCCTTTATTTGATTTATCGCCTATTTGATTAATTTAAATTGCTAGTGGGGGATCCCAAGTACCGTAAATCTCTCGATAAATGTCACATACTTCTCCAACCGTAGCGCCCTCTCTTGTAGCTTCCATAACAACGGGCATCACATTCTCCTCCTTTTCGCATACTGTCCTTAACTTGTCAAGAATCGTTTCTAGCTTCGCATTGTCCCTTCTAGCTTTTAATTTTTTAATTCTGTCTATCTCAATTTGCATAGCTTCCTCATTCGTCCTAAATACATCAGTTACGGTGTCATACGAGATTTTATATTTGTTTACACCTAACATAATCTCTTCTCCGCTTTCGATCTTTCTTCTTCTTTTATGAAACGCGTCTCTCATTTCCTTGTATAGCCATCCAGTTGATAATGCTTTGTCGATAGATCCTACTTTTTCTATCTTGTCGAGATAATTCCAAACTCTTTCTTCGACCTCGTCAGTTAACCATTCAATGTAATAGGATCCTGCCAACGGATCGATGGTGTTAGACACTTTTGTTTCGTCTGAAATTACCTGTTGGGTCCTCAACGCGACTAAAGCAGCTTTTTCTGAGGGTAAACAGATGGCTTCGTCGTAAGAATTAGTATGAAGCGACTGACATCCACCTAATACCGCTTCTAACGCCTGGATTGTCGTTCGAACAATATTTACTTGAGGCATTTGAGCCGTAAGTGAACTTCCCGCGGTTTGTATATGAAATCTAAATTGTAAAGAGCGAGGATCCTTCGCTTCGTATCTATCTTTCATAAGTTTTGCCCAAATTCTTCTCGCTGCTCGATATTTAGCAATCTCTTCGAAAAAATCTTTATGAGCTGATAAATGAAAGGCCAATCGATTGACAAAATCATCTATCTTCCAGCCTCTTTCAATGAGATTATCAATGTGAGAGCAAGCGCTTCCGAAAACGAATCCAAGTTCTTGAACGGCGTCAATTCCCCCCTCTCTATAGTTGTATCCCGTAAAGTTAATCGGATGCCACTTTGGCACATTTTTCATAGGAACAGTCCACTCAATAAGATCACACGCTAAACGAAGAAGGTGATTTGGCGGACAATTTTTATATGGGATGTATCCAACCGTCATCGTAAGTATATCATTTTGGGTAGTACCTATAAGTTGTCTGATGTCTAACCCCTTCATTTGGGCCATGTTGTAGTACATAGCGCATACTGGAGCTGATGTGAATGGTTCTACTACCAATGCTACGCTAACTTTATCAATTGGGATGTCCTGTGTTAGTGCGAATAAACTATCGATACAATATAGCGGAACCCCTGAAGTACCGACTTCTGGTGCTCCATCGGGGTTCGTTGGATCAATGCCATTAAAGGTTAAAGCGTCGACTGCAGCACTAAATCCCGTTTCACCATGTTCGTACAAGTATTTCCAACGTTTGTTAGTCTCTTCAGGAGTTCCATGGCCACTAAAAAGCCTCATAGTCCAAAATCTCCCGCGATACATGGATGGATATACCCCACGGGTATAAGGAGCCTGTCCAGGGAAATTAACTTTTTCAAAGTAATCCCCTTTTACATCTAATGGAGTGTATAATTGTTTAATAGGAATGCCTGAATCGGTTTCGAACTTAGCATCCCTTTCTTTCGATGATTTATATTGTTCGTCCCAGTTCTCTTTTTCTTTTTCAATTTTTTTTAAAAATTCTTGATCAAACAAGTTTCAATCACGGATAATATCAGAAATTCTAATCTTAAATTATTTAAATCATCTAAATAAATTAAAGATTTTATATTTTCAATGTGCCTGATACTATTAAATGCAACCATAGTTAGCTTATTCTTATGTTCTTTTTGCTTTAATACCGTTTCTAGATTAAACCAAAACGGATAATATATATATTATAAAATTTTAACTGGCTAAACTTACGAAAAAAGACAGTTATTACGATAACTCATGTATTTTATTATAACAATATTTAATAATCGAGGGGGTCGTTAAAATAATAAGGCTGTTAAAATGTGAGTGTGAATAACAAATGGAGCTAAAATGTTCAAGTTGTGGAATGGAAATCGAAACTCTTCCATTATCTTGTGCTCATAGTATAATGTTTAATGAAGAGACAAATTTATGGGAATGCGAAATGGAGGATTGTGGTTACATCTCAATCAAAGAATTCTTGTGTATAAATTGCTGTAAAGAGAAAGGGAAAAATAAATGCTGAGAATATTGGTAAATGTATTGAAACAGAGATTTCAAACTCTTGAAATATAGTATATAAACTTACCACTGTTGTCGTCTAGCTTCCAAGCTTGAAAGAAATCGAATCTTTCTCTAGATTCCCATATATTTTCTAAGTTATTTATCCCTTCATATAAATCCGTTAAAAGTGTGATATCGCAAGGGTATTCGCGATGAGAAGGATAAAGTTCCGAAATATTCTTCTCCTGGCAGATTTTTGTTAATTTAGACAATGAATTTAGGACTTGGGGAAAATTATCCCTGTTGGGCAGAAATGTATCGCCATAATAGGCTACATCACTTGTAAAAAGTTCGTTTTTATTTGTTAATAGACAAATTGATCCTGGAGAGTGCCCTGGACAATGAATTACCGTAGCAGTTATATCTCCTAAATCAAAAACATGATTATCCTTTAATGGGTTAATTTTTTCGGCGGGAGGTATTAAAAAGTTATCTTTTTCATAGTTTTGGATGATTTCACAAGGTGATTCCCTCAGAAACCACAAGTCATAAGGTTTTGATACTGTTGTTAGTTCATTTTCGTGAACATAGATTTCCCCAAATTCTCGGTTACCAAGTATATGATCCCAATGTGTATGTGTGTTTAGCACAATTAAATCGCGTTCTTCAATAATTTTTTCAACAATAGGTTTTAACGGAAACAATCCGCAACCCGTGTCCATCAGAAGTGCCTTGCGAGATCCTAATAGTAAGTATAAATTAAGAGGATCGTTTGTGTAAACGGGATGGACGAGGGAAATATTTTCTTTAATGATGTATAAATAGTCTTTCTGCTTTATAATCTCAAAATGCTCGTTTTTAATGTCCATATCTTAAGAAATGTTAATCGCTGATATAAATTTCTTCATTTAATTTGTTATTGGACACAAATTTGACTCCTAAAATGGTCATATCTACCTTGTTAATTCAATAATTATATACAAATTCAAAAATTTTTTATGGTTTCCTCACTTTTAACCAATAATTTAAATCGTTATTACATTTTTAAAGATAAATTATGGATTTTTCTCTTACTAAAAAGCAGCAAATGATTCGAAAGGTAACTCGAGAATTTGCTGAGGAAAATATTGGTCCCGTTGCGGAAGAAAGCGATCAACAATCTCGCTTAGACCCAAAAGTATTCGAAAAGATGAAAAAGATGAACTTCTTTGGTACTTGTATTCCAAAGAAATATGGAGGAGCCGGATTACAAGACGATACAATAGCTTTTGCTATAACTACGGAGGAAATAGGAAGAGTTGATGCATCTTGGTCGATTACTACAGGAGTACATTGTAGCGTTTGCGCGTATCCGATTTACGTGTATGGTACCGAGGAGCAAAAAGATCAGTTTCTTGTTCCATTGGCAAGGGGAGATAGAATCGGAGCATTTTGTTTAACAGAAGCAAATGCGGGTTCAGATGCGGGAGGAGTACAGATGAAAGCGGAAAAAGACGGAGACGAGTGGATTTTAACTGGGAGCAAAATATTTGCTACTAATGGTGGAATTGCAGAGACTTTATTAGTTGTAGCCAGTACAGGTCAAAAGGGAACACGAAAGGAACTGACAGTATTTATTGTAGATACTCATACTCCAGGATATTCAGTTGGAGTTAAAGAAGATAAATTGGGAGTTAGAGCATCTAATACATCAGAACTCGTTTTTCAAGATGTAAGAGTACCAGATGATTCCATTCTCGGAAAAGTAGGGCAAGGATTTAGGTTAGGGATGGCAATATTAGATTATGGACGAATTACGATTGCATCTCAATGTGTCGGATTAGGTCAAGCTTGCTTGGAAGCGTCTATTAAATACGCAAACGAAAGAGAGCAATTTGGTCAAAAAATTGGCAGGTTCCAAGGAATTCAATGGAAAATTGCAGATATTGCTAATTCCGTCGAGGCAGCGCGATTATTAACATATAAAGCAGCATATATATGTGATCAAAAGCAAGATTACGGGTTAGCAGGTTCAATGGCGAAACTCGTTGCGTCTGAAGCCGCTATGAAGGCAGCACACAGTGCTGTACAGATTCACGGAGGGTACGGATTGATGAAAGCATATGCGGTTGAGAGATATTTTAGAGACGCTAAGATGGGCGAAATCTACGAAGGCACCAGCGAAATACAAAGATTAGTGATAGCAAATCATCTTTTAAAAAGAGGATAGTAATTTGAGGATTTTCGTATGTGTTAAACAAGTTCCGGGAGTTTCAGAGGTAAAAATCGATCCCAAAACGAATACGCTCGTAAGAGAGGGAATTCCAAGTATCGTAAATACTCACGATAAACACGCTATTGAATTAGCGTTGACAATTAAGGAACAGCACGGAGCAGAGGTATTTGCTATAAGTATGGGACCCCCTCAGGCGGAGGAAGCCCTTAGAGAAGTTTTAGCAATGGGAGCAGACAAAGCATATCTATTGACCGATCGAGCGTTTGCTGGCGCAGATACTTTAGCTACTTCTCGTACCTTGGCATTAGCAATAAAAAAACTTCTAATTGATTTGGGAGGGAAGGAAGATTATTTAGTTATTTGTGGAACTCAAGCTATTGATGGAGACACAGCTCAGGTCGGCCCTGAATTAGCTGAGGAATTGGAAATCCCGCAAATCACATACGTATTAAATTTTGAATTAAAAGGCAAAGATACCATTAAAGTTGAAAGAGTATTTAGAACAGAAGAAGTAGTGGTAATTGAAACGAAACTTCCAGCATTGATCTCTGTGTTAAAAGAAACAAACAACCCTAGATTTCCAAAAATTACAGATATCAACGATGCTTATAACAATAAAGAAGTAGTGTTTCTAAATTCAGAGGATATTGGCGCAGATAAAGCGGAAATTGGTTTAAATGGTAGCATGACAGAGGTGTGGAAAATTTTCATTCCTGAGAGAAAAGGGGATCATATAATGTTGGAAGGGAGCGTCGAAGAGAAGGCGGATAGTCTAGTTAGTTATCTACAAGATGATAAAATCTTATAAGAGGATCATTTATGAGTATAAAAATTGATAGCGAATTGTGTACAGGATGCGCCTCGTGTCAAGCTAATTGTCTCTACGGTGGAATCGAGATTATTAATGACATAGCCTGCATAACTAGTGAATGCAATTTGTGTGGTGCTTGCGTTGATGTCTGTCCTGTGGAAGCCATAATCCTGGAAAAAGGGGAATATATTGATAAAGTTGATAAAAGCCAATACAAGGGAGTCTGGGTCGTAGCTGAGCACTATAAGGGCATTATTCATAAAGTTGCGTATCAACTACTTGGAAAAGGAAGGGAGTTAGCAGATATTTTAAGAGTACCATTAAGTATCATTGTATTGGGAGATAGTTCATTGGAAGAATATGTAGATGAATTTGGGGAGTACGGAGCTGATGAAGTAATTTTTGTGAAATCATCAATTTTGAAGGATTATTACTCTGATCTATATGTTAACACTCTTTCGGAACTCATAACTCAAAAAAAGCCAGAGATCATTCTTATTGGAGCAACACCTACCGGCAGAGATTTTGCTCCCCGAGTTGCAAAAAGACTTAACGCAGGATTAACAGCAGACTGTACGGGACTAAGTATTGAAGAAGAATCAAGAAATTTAATGCAAACTCGCCCAACCTTCGGAGGAAACCTCATGGCAACTATTCGAACACCGACAAGTAGACCTCAGATGGCTACGGTTAGACCAGGTATATTTAAAGCAAACAAATCACAAGTGAAGAAGCCAAAAATTGAAATCTTAGAAAAAAAATATTCGGAACAGGATTCAGTAACCAAAATCGTAAAAATCATTGAGAAGCAAAAAGAAAAAATAAATCTTGAGGACGCCGAGATAATCGTAGCAGGTGGTCGGGGTGTTGGCTCAAAAGAAAACTTTAAGCTTATAGAGGATTTGGCAAGCGTTCTCGGAGCAGAGTTGGGTGGTTCGAGAGTTACAGTGGAATTAGACTGGTTAGGTCAGGATCGTCAAGTAGGGCAAACGGGAAAGACCGTATCTCCAAGGTTATATATCGCCTGTGGCATCTCGGGTGCAATACAACATTTAGTTGGAATGCAAAATTCGGAGATCATCGTTGCAATAAATAAAGATCCAACTGCCCCGATTTTCTCAGTGGCTCATTATGGAATCGTTGGAGATTTAAACGAAGTCGTACCTGTCCTTATTGAAAAAATCAAGGCTTCTCAAACCCAAGACTAAATTTAAATTTTTAATTTTTAACTACTTAAAGAAATTGGCTTCTTTTCATCTACTAAATATACCTCTTTATCTATAAATCCAGAGAGTTGAAAAATTAAAAAGAAAAAATGTTATAATTTCTTCCACTTACTTACAATAGTCCCGGGAAGCTCAATATTCGCTTGCATTGGACAACAACCGGGATAGAAGTGAGTATTGGTGGTGATATCTTTATAAGGTTCTGCACAATCTCCTATTACCCAAACTTCCTTATCACTTCCTTTAACATCTTCAGGAATATAGCAGTGTTGTCCAAGTATAAAAATTGGATCTTCATTATGCTCGTGTAGTTTCGGAAATGTAAAAGTAAGACCGTCGCAGATGGCTCTTACTAAAGCTTTACATACATAACAGGGGCTTCCTTCGATCACTCTTACAGTAGGATATATTCCGTTGCATTCACCAGAGGGTTTGATGAAGTCTCGCCTTACTGATCCAATCGATGATCCCTCTACTTCGATTTTTTCTAAATCCTTTGGACCAGCTCCAAGATGGGCGCCTAGTCGAATTGTTCGAACTTCCATAGGATCAAATCCCATAACTCTCGCACAAACCGCATCAGTAGAAATAACATTATCTCCAGCCACAATCGTATTCATATCTGTTATTGTCATATAATCATGTCCGCGCATAGGGATTGGACCCTGGCCCTGTACTGCCCACAAACCACTAATCACCGTTAACCTTGGAGGGAGGGTTCTTACCATATCGACAAACTTTAAACTTAGTTTTCCGTCGTGAGCAATAAGTTTGTCTTCCCATTTGAAGATCCCTTGATAATTTTTCATACCAAGCGTTAGTGTTTCGAAACTATGAGTTTTCATAGCGGGGCAATTAAAAAATGCAACATCTTTGCGAGTTAATATCTCTGGAACATAAATTTTGTCCATTGCGTTGGCAGGTTTCTTTATCTCGATTTCTTTACGTTCCATTTCATTAAAATCTATTGCTTTCCCACCCACAGCCTCCACCGCTGCTTTTATTCCCGACACATCCAATGTTATACATGCTTGCCATCTCTCATGGTAATCAAAAGCGCATGTTTCTGCCGTCAGTACCTCTTTTGCGTTTGCTTTTTCTAGTGCTAATTTAGTAATAGCTGCTAAAACGCGCGCATCGGTATTTGCAGCTCCTTGTAAGTTAACACACTCTTCACCTGTCTTCTTGTCAATCATTACTGAGCCAAAATAAGTACAACTATTTGGTTTTAGCACTACAGTTTCCCCTGGTTTAATATACTGATTTATTCCTCCCAAACTAGTAAACATTTCGTCAACCATCGAAACAACTACATTAAGTTCTTCTTCGGTATATTTGCTAGGTAAACCGGGGATTTCATTTCTATGAATAATTGCAACTTTAGCCATGTTTTTTTTCACCTAATAATTAAATTATATATGAATAAAATACGCATCCATCATTTTAGAATATTTTTTATCATTTTTTTTTAAAAATCTAAGTTTAGGATAATTTACAAAAGAATTCTGAGAGAATTAATTAAGTAGGGTTTAGTAAATATTTGTTTTTAGTTGACTTATCTAAATTTTTAACAAAAAAGCGATAATTAAAGAAAAAAGAATGTAATGGAATGCTTGAAAATTGCTCATGAAATATTATTAGTGGAGGAATAAATTATGGGCTAAAAACCAAACATTCCATTGGAAAAATTTTCTCTTCAAAGAAGAGAAATTTTTCTGATCTTATTATGTATTTTCCTATTAATAAATCTTTCGTCGATTACATGAACGCTCTGTTCGATAAACTCGTTCAATAGATTGCTAGGATAAATATATATTAAGAGCTCTTTATTTTTTATATTTACTTCTAATATTTAAAAAAAAGCGTTAAAAAAGCTCCTAAATTTAGTGAATAAAAAAAAAGAAATTTCGATTTTATGAAACTTTATTAATAATTATTGTGTGAATTTCGCTGAAATTTTTTTCCAGAAAAAAAAAATTATTAATTCCAGATAAAAATTAATCTATTTTAACGCATTTATTATATGAGTGATTGTTAAAAATACGGAAGTAATAACCCATTCCAAATATTTATCAATCCAAAGCATTAATATCAATAAAAATTCTCAGCTTTAAGTAAAGCAATATTAAAATAATAAAAAAAAAAGTAAATTAAAATTTATGAAGATTTATTATCTCAGCCTTCTCCACAGTAAAAATCCACCTATAGCAATTCCTGCTCCGATTCCAATTATTGCTATAATTGAAATCATAAAAATTAAGTTCGAATCAGTTTGAGCTTGTGTAGTAATTCCAGAACCAGCAGCAGTTGAGGTCTTAGAAACGGCTCTAATTTGAGGAGTTTGGTATTGAGTTACGCTCAATTCAAAACTGACCATTTCTTCCGTAGCATTAAATTGAAAAATTAATCCAAAGAAATCATCTAAAGCTCCAAATTCAATCACTGTCCCGTTTTCCGATACATTATCAGCTAATTTCATCACTTCATTATTTGGACCGTTATTATCAATCCAGGGGAGATCTTGCAATAAATAGAGACTGTAGTTTGAAATCCCGTTTTTATAGACTACCAATTGAGTCCAATTGTAAACATATCCATAGCAATACATGATATAATAGCTCAAATTATTGTCCCACTTATACAATGACGAATTAAATCCTACAATATGATCTTTTGGATATCCTGCAACTGTGTATTTATGGTTTTCCGTTGGAGTACCGCTAGCAATTTCATAAGCATAAGCAAATGGATTTTTTGTCACATTATACCAAGAATGAGCATTCCAATGAGAGTAGCTTTCCACTGCTAAACGAACAGTGACTGGTCCATAATGACACCAGTTATCAGGAATAATTAGTAATTTATAATTACCCGGTTCAATTCCTGCGATATTTAGTTCTGTGCCATTTAAAATAATATTGCTAGCATTGTAATAGCTTAATGCACCTTTTGTTGTTATAATATCTCCATTTCCAACTCTAAAGTCAAATAAGTCTAGGTCGTTGTTTACAGACTCAGGAAGTTCATAGAAATCACAATATTCATATTCACTATCTTTAAGAAGAACTATGTTAAAATCTCCAGTAATAACAGAATTTATCAGCTTAATCGATTCAATACGGGGATTGGTTATATAATTTTGAGTGCAGTTTATTCTGAGCCAATAATAGCTTTTTGGATCAGTAATGTTAAGTAAACCTAAATCTTCAGCTGTTGCCTGTTTCCAATCCTCAAAGGTAGGATCATATGGCTGAATATTCAAAGTAATATTCCCTTCTTGCTTTAAGTCGTTTGAATAATCTATATCGATCATGTTTAACCACTGAGAACCATTATATATATAAAGATCTACTAAACCATGAGCTCCATTTTGTAGAAATTTGAAGTCAATTCCTGTAAATCTGCATGGAGAAGCTAAGTATAAGGCATCACCATTTGAATCATCAGTCGAAAATAATCTTTGATTGAGTTCATATGCATCTAATGAGTTTTCCGAAATATCGTAGGTATACATGTAAATTGGGTCGTATCCTGGTGATATTCTTGTAGAACCGATGTTATCTTCTGCATTTAATGATAAATATAATTTGTATTGACCTGGATCTGTGATATTGAAATTTAACCATTTTCCATGTTTTAAAGTTTCATAATATTCATCCGAAAGGAATTCTGCCATTATTGTGTCTGTTGGATAAGGATTCTCATAAGTTAAATAGTTTATAGGGATATAATCATATGATTCATACTGATATCTAGAACTTATTTGCAATACTCCGTCCTTAGATTGATCTTGGTTGTAAATAAGAATTCTATAATTACCCGCAGGCAAATAATAATAATAAAAATCCATTCCATCCACTGTTTTGTTTTTTAGAGGAGAGAGGATATCGTAACAACCTTTTTTGTTAGAATCTACATAATAAATGTTATAGCGATTCGAACCATCTCCGAAAGTAGAGTTACCATCTCGATAACTAGTAGAATTAATTCTGATAAAGTGATCGCGTGGTACTGAAAAGTTTAACGCTTTATATTCGTCTTTTGAAATGCTAAACGACGCAACTGGTTGATTAATACCCCATTGAAAAAGGGGAATCCTTGAGATTAATACACTGTACCTTCTCAAAGAATAATAACTCACATCATCAAAAGAAAGATATACATCTCCCTCGATTGGAACGAATATGGTATTTGGTCCGTACACACCGGTCACTTTTCTGTAGCCTGTTTCACAAGGAATCCAAAAGTTAATTTGTGGAGCAAGCGTTGAATATATGCTTCCTATATTAATTCTTAAGAATTCCCCCTTTTGAGCGGAAAATTTGAACCATTGAGATGTCCATGTATGCTTAATCATATCATCCAGATTAGGAGTTTCATCACCAGTACCTCCGTAAACCATTTGATCTGCGTCCACGCTTGTCATCTCGTAATCTTGAAATGCAAGAGCTACATAGGTAGAGACAGTGTGCGAAGCATTAAGCAAAAATTTGTAGGTCCCTTGCTCAAGAGCAACGAATTCATAACACCAAAAAATTTTATTAACTACTGTTACCGAGCTGTGAAATGGTGCGAAAGAATTATAATTTACGAGTTTTCCCGATGGAGAGACTATAGCTACAGGATTGTTAATCGTAGGAAGCAAAGGATTGTTAGTTAACCAATTTAGCTTCAATAACTTTGGACCTAGACTATTTATTGATAGATCAACTTGTATTGGGATGGAAGCGTTTAACGGAATCTGTAAACTACTTGATTCGCTCATACTGTAATAATTCCACAATGTTGATATATTAAAAGGACTCAAAGTTTCGTTTTCCGCATCAAACGCACTTATATTTAACCATCTAACATCCATACGATCAATGTAGGGATTATCAGTGGTACTGTCTATCATGAAATTGTCAAATACCCATGGATACATGAAAGAAATATCTTGTCCAGAAATGTTAGCATTGATTTCGGATTCCACACCTCCCATAGCGTTCATTAAAGCAAATTTCCCTTGATTTTTGCCATCTATAGCCATTGTACTATACACATTAGGAGAAGGAATAATAGCACTATATTGAATTGGATTGTCTTCGTCCAATTGAATTGTAGCTGAAATACCCGTCTGAGTCGCTGCTTTCGAGAATGAAAGGCTAGAGTTTAACACGCTGATTAACAGTAAAATCACTATTGATAAAATTGAGATTTTTCTTGATTTAATTTTCATTTAAATCACTATACATTGTTGGCTATTTTATTTTAATTTCTAAAAAAGTACTTAAGAATTATTAGGATGAATTAATATAAAAAGAATATTATTTATAGTGTGATTTTTGATAAGGACTTCAATGTAAATCGATAAACAGATATAATTTTTGATGATAGTTAATTTAACCTTCAATAAGAGAAAAACCATTAGTTTTTAACACTTGAATCGCAGTTCCTTCATCATCAACCTTGAGAACTATAAACGCCTCGTCTTTTACAAGGGTGGAATATAAGTATTCTATATTTATTTGGTTATCTCCTAAGGTTTTAGGAATTAAATATAGTGCATCTGGTTGTTCTGATATATTTATCGCTATAACTTGAGTTGTTGAGAATCCATAATCTTGGCTGTCAAGTAATTCGATGCATTCGTAAGGTTTATCAACAAGAATCAAAAGCAAACCATAATCTTCCGTCTTAGCAACTGTCATAGCAGTTACAAATATTTTATGATCCATAAGTAGCTTTAAAAAATTTGCTAAAACGCCAGGTCGATCTGGTAAGAAGACTGATATTTGTGTAAGCATAATACCGAATTAATGAAGTAAATTAACTTCTAATTAATTTTATATGAGTTAAAATCGTTCAAAACTAAACTCATTTAATTAGTAAATTTACTTTATATTAAAAGTATTTTAAAAATTAAACCACCAGTTTATAGATTTAAATCGTTTATAGAGCATAATGGATAATAGAAAAAGATTTTACGAAACCCATATCAATTTCAGCAATAGGACTTTTGTTGAATATCACATATCTCCGGGAATTAGAGCAAAATTTAAAAAAGTAAGAAGTGAGATACAAAACAAATTAAACAAGATCCGCGCTATTGATCTAGGGTCATCAGGGAATTCGATTCTTTTACTAGAGAATAATATTGAACAAAAAGTGTTTCTTGATATTGCTAATCAACCGTTAAAAAACTATAAAAAAGGACAAAACTGGAATCCAATTTGCGGAGATATCGAGTTTCTTCCGCTTAGGGAGAAACAATTTGAATATTTAAGTGTTTTGGATGTACTAGAACACCTTAAAAACGATAAGTTAGCAATTAAAGAAGTTTTAAGAATTCTTAAATCTAACGGGGTTGTATGTATAACAGTTCCGCATAACAAAAAAAGATTCAATTCTCAAGATGAATTAATTGGGCATTACCGAAGGTACGATATAAGAGATATTATAAAACTTGTATCGGGTAAAGCCAAACTTATTTCTATATTTAATGTTTATGGAAGATTAATGAATATATCTCTTATCCAGCCGAGAAACCCCAATAAAATTGAAAACTCGATTCAATGGTTAAGAGATAAGTATCTTCAATCTAACCTTTTTAGAGCTTTTTGGAACATTATAGTCAAAATATCGGCATTAATTATGAGAACGGAAGCGAATTTATGTCCAAGACAAAAAGTCATGAATATTGGTTTTGTATTTAAGAATAAGTAGAGTTTGTTTAAACCCGATGTTTAACTTGATTCTTTTTTCATTTTTTCAAAAAGTTGCATATATTCGTCGATATATTTCTCATCGTTAGTTTCCTCGATCTTTTCTATAAGTTCAATTGATTTTAAAAGCGTTTGACCCCTTTTTTTTATCTTATCTAAAAAGAATTGTTTATTAAACGTACCTTTTGTAATCGTAAGTTGATTTTTCATATCGTTAATAGACTTATTCATTTTGTTCTCAACTTCGATTACTTTTTCAATTACACCTACTTGTAATTCTCTTTTGCGTTCCTCTAATTTTATACAATTATCACATATAAGTTTCTCAGATTTTTGACCTTTTTTGACTAAGAACGGATTTCCACATTTGCTACACGAAGTCAATTCGACGACTAGTTTATCGTTTTCCCTGCGTTCCATTATTCGACTAAAGAAGCATTAAAATCGTATGATATGGATTATAAAAACTTTCCAACTAATAAATTTAAGCTTATATAAATAGAATACGATGGTTTTTGAAAAACTAATAAAAGAAATTTTCACTACCCATTATAATGGAATTTGCGTGGTACAGTTTTGTAATATTTCTTCTTCTAGGAATACTGTTTGGAACAATAAGTAGTACTGCTGGTATCGGTGGAGGTGTATTCTATGTAAGTTTTCTTATGTTATTATTTGGATTTAGTATTAACGAAGCCATAGACACATCTACCTTCATAATTTTGATCTCCTCAGCCGCTGGATTTTTAACTTACCTTAAGCAAAAAAGAACAAGCCTTAAATTATCCCTGATCTTTTCTTGTTTTACTATAATTGGTAGCCTGATGTGTACATTAATTTTCTTATTTATTCCATTAGATAACTTCGTGTTAAGATTGATCTTTGCGATAGTTCTTTTACTTACTGGTTTGAATATGCTTATTACGACAATACAGCGTAAGCGAAAGGGAGAGTTTAAATCAAAGAACAAGTGCGACACCGAATTTTGTGTGGAAGATCACGATTATAGGACCAATTTGAAGAAGGGAATACCATTATTTATCCTTGCGGGGTTTTCAGCTAACTTATTAGGGATCGGAGGCGGAGTTATTAATACGCCTGTGCTAAATTTAGTATTGGGGTTCCCCATTCACAACGCTACAGCGATATCAACCTCAATTATATTCTTTACTGCTATTTATAATACTATTATAAAATCTATATATGGTCAAATCAATTTTGTAATCGGGATCTTATTAGCAGCGGGATGTGTTGTTGGATCTGTCCTGGGTGCTAAGATTTCGGACAAAATGCCAAAATATCAATTAAGATTATTCGTTGGAATCGTTTTAATTGCTTTAGGGATTAATATGTTTTTCTGATTATTTTAAATAAACAACAAATTTTAGCATGTCAAAAAGAATTGATTTACTCCGACTTGATTACGCGTTTAGCGTGATTATTCCACTTCTAATTGCGATCTTTTTGAATAGACTTAACATTTTCTACCACATTGACATAATTTTTGGATTTTTGCTATTAGCGATAACAGGTAACACTTGGAACGATGTAGTGGACATGAGGAATCCTTCAGATACCGATACAATCAAACGAGTTGAAGGATATCATCCAAGAGAGATTTTTACGATCGGATTAGCTAGCTTTTTTTTGGGTATAACTTTATTGATAAGAACCAGCTTTACAAATATAGTCAATTTGGTTTTTCTTGTAGTTATTATTGGAATGGTGATATCTTATTGTATTTGGATTAAGGGATTACCAATTGTAAATCAATTATTTTTAGCTATATCTCATGTGATTCTTCCATATTTGATGATAAAGGTTGATGCCAATATTTTAAATATCTCAATTGGAGAGTTGCTATTTTTAATAGCGTTCTTTTTTTTCTCAGTGTTGTCTCAGATCGTTCACGAAGTAATTGATGGGGACGCTATAAGAAAATACTTTAGTTTAAGGCATTGTCAAGTCGTAATCTGGATTTTTTCCATACTCACCTTGGTTTTTGCCGTAATAGCTTTCATCTTTATTCAGATTTATTATTTTATTCCGTTCTTATTTGTACCTTTTGGTACACTATTCACTTTTCGAAGACCGACCGCTTCAACCAAGGGAGTAAAGGATGTAGGAATTTTAATAGGTAATCTTTTAATGTTATATTTTATCTGTTTGATTACGCTTCAAATGGTTCAAATCATCTAATAAGTACAAATAGAAAATTGAAATAGAAGATTACTGAGTTAGGATCAAAATTAATATGAATGCTAAGAAAAGATTCCCCGCCACAATACCAACATCCTTAACTGTCGTTCGTCCATAAGGAAGGTTTTTAGGAGATCTGGCAATATATAACACACCTATTGGAAATAGAACGAATGGAAAGAAGTAGATTACTAAATTGATGAACAATATAAGAGCAATTGTTGCTAGTATTATTGAAATAATCGAGACACTCCCTAAAATTACTTGTTGATATTTTGTGGAAAGTCTAGTAATTGCTTCTTCATCAATAATTTCGTGGATCAAATTAGCTGAGAGAGCCATAAATGAAAAGCAAATCAACAAAAACCACTCAAAATCTTGAATTATAGGGAAACCCCAGGCGGAATCTCCCATATTTATCTTTATTATGAAATACGGAAACCATATATGCGATACCCCCAATAATACCCAATTTAGAACAGGGATTGATTTTAACGCCACGGAATATAATATTACCATGGTAGCAATTAAAATTAAATAGAGGAGTATTTCAAGATGAGCTACAATTGGCTTAATAAATAAAGAGCTGCCTAAGACCAAACTTATAACAACTAGAACACCAATCTCCTTTTTACTATAACCTTTTGTTCTTTCTAGGGTTTCTTTATCGTTGGGATTGTCCATATCTTTAAGATCGTTAATAGTATTTCCAGCGATCGCCCAAAAGGCAAACCCCCCAAGTATTTCTAAATTTACGAGTAAATCGTATTTATTAACATAAATTGCAAAGAGCAAGGGTATAAGCACCGTAAAGATGTATTCTACCCTTAAAAGTTGAAATCCTTTACTCAATTCTTTCTTAACTCCGCTTTATTTTATTTTTAATAGTTTTCGTGGAAAAAAATAGTTTTCTGTAAACATTATTTAAGGTGAAATCTTGTATTAAAATCGGCGAACGGTAGTATTATAAATACTTATAAATATTTACGGCAATATTAAATAAAGTAAATCATCTTTCTAATAAAATTCTTAAATTTTTGCGAGAATGGATATTATAGAACCTATTGATATGACTTTCTTTTCAGACTTTAATGAGGAATCTTGCACAAGATGTGGTAATTGCTTTGAAAAGTGCCCGATATTGAATTTAACCCCTCAGAAAGCGAAAGAAGAAATCAAAAGATTAATAGAAAATCAGCCCACTGAAAGAGTATTACAAGAATGTCAATCTTGTTTTTCATGTAATTTTTATTGTCCAGAGAACGCGTATCCTACCAGTCTTATTTTAAAGCGATGGAACGAGCAATACAAAAAAGAAGGCCTTAAAAAACGCGGTAAATATTTTATGACACTATATCCTCACTATCCCAATTTTCGCTCTTACGTAATGGAGCGACTTCCAGACGAAACAAAACAGCTTGTTGAAAAATGGGCGGAATTGTCCCCATTAAAAGGGGATACATTAACTTATCCTGGATGTAATGGAATAACATTCGCTGAACTCGCTCAAGCTAGCTTTTTTAAGGATTTAGATATCAGGGGACGATTAGAGTATTGTTGTGGAGAGACTTTGTTTCGAACAGGTTATAAAGAAGAGTTGTTCCAAGTCACAAAAAGATTAGACAAATGGTTTAATATCCTAAAACCTAAAAATCTACTGGTTCTATGTACAGCAGGTACTAATGTATTTAAAAATGTCCTACCCCACTACGGTCTTACTTATAAATTCGATTCTATTAAATCGTATATCCAACATATTTGGGAGAAACTCCAAAATGGCGAGATAAAAATTAGCAAAAAACTTGATTACACGGCTACTATACAAGACTCATGTTATTCGAAGATGTTTGGGGATCAATATATGAATCTCCCACGCAAGATTTTGGAGAAAATCGGAATTAAAATAGTAGAAACGGATGCAATTAGAGAAAGTATGAGATGTTGTGGTATAGGTGCGGGATTTTCCGTAGACTCCGCTTATCATCCTTTTAAAATTCAAGCCTCAACGAAGAGAAACTTTAAACAATTTAAAGAGACTAAAGCGGACATAATTTGCGTGTATTGTGCAGGATGCTTAGCAACATTTACGGCTAATATGATGCTTTCCAGGTATAAACCTAAAGTATTTCACATAATTGAATTGTTGCAGATGGCTGTTGGAGAAACTCCCCTATTGACAGAAAAGTCTAAAAAGGAAAGAGCTAAGCATTTTTTCTGGGGAACGGTGAAAAAACAAATACCGATGCTCACTTCAAATCAGCATTTTAAAATAGCTGATATACCTGAAGAACCTCCTAAATACCGAGATGCGTGGTAAAGATGGTTGAAACAAAAAGAATTTCGGGTTTTCAAGAAGATTTATGCAATTTATGTGGTTTATGCCTTCGTCATTGCCCCATATTACAACTCCCCTTAGAAGAAGCAAAAAAAGAAATTAAAAAATTAATAGAACATAAAGATTCTGACTTAGTTTTGTACAAATGCAATACATGTTTTTCCTGTAATCATTACTGTCCTCAACAAGCAAATCCGTTTAACCTTATCTTGGAACGATGGAACGATTTGTACAAGAAGCGAGCGGCTCCCCCGTTGTACAGATTCGTGTGTCCAACCGAGGCTCCAAATATCTGGCAATTACTAAACCTTTTCTTATCGAACGAAGAACAACGCTGGATATACAAATGGATGCACTACACACCTAAATCGAACGATTTGATTTTATTAGTCGGAAATTACACTCATTTGTTTCCTTTTATTTTGGGAGGGAGTAAATTATTGGATTTCTTTAGACCTATTGATAGGATCGACCAATGGGAAGGAGGGGCTTATCTTTACCAGGGAGGATATTTAGATGTGGTCCAACGAATTGCTCAAAGAACTAAAGATGATTTTGATAAGTGGGGTGTAAAGGAAGTAGTTGCAACTTTAGATGCTGTGGAGTACATCTTTAACGATGTTCATCCAAAAGAAATGAATGTGCATCACGATCAAAAATTTGTTAATTTTCAGCATTGGTTTTTAGATAATCTTACTCAGAAAAGAATTTCCCTTCCAAATCAACTCAACTTAACAGTTACCGTTCACGATAACTGTTATTCTAAAGCAAGTAATGGAAAATACTGGGAAAACCCTCGAGAAATACTGAGAAAGTGTGGTTGCGATATTGTTGAAATGAAGCATAATCGAAAAGACTCTCTATGTTGTGGGTTTGGGGCTGGGGCGTCC
>JAHPYY010000091.1 GCA_019058515.1 Promethearchaeota archaeon | reverse complement strand
GCCATATAGCTAACCTGAATTTGCCTTCTTTTTCCGTGGAGTTTAAGCGATGTTTTCAAATATCACGATCTTCGCATGCCTGGTCGTTTGCTGAGAATGAATTTATCAAATAAGTTTTTTTTGAACGCATAATTATATGAGTATAATATATGCCTAGAAATTAAGTATCATGCAATGTCCCTCTTGTAAGGTCGAAATGATTCAATTATTGGAAAACATTTATCAATGTCCCAAATGCAGAAAGATTCAAAAAGAAAAAAAAGAATCTATTTTGGAAGATGATAAAAAAGAATCGCTCCTAGGTAATAGAATTGATGGAGATTGGTTTCATAGCAATGTAGCAATCAATCAAAGCTACGAAATAGTTGAATGTGGGTTCATTATTAATAAAACTCCTTCTCGTTTAATTGCCGTTCTGGTGTGTCATAGTTCGCTTTTAAAAACGGACAAATACATTCGTATTTCTTGGTGGAAGAAATCATTTTATCAGCATGCAGGCATGATAAAAATCTACGATAAAGCTGTTTTAGATAACTTAATCACAACTTTAGAAAAATTCGATGCAAATTTTGATGAAATGTGGAATTGGAAAGGTAAACATAGTAGTGAAAAAAAAGATGCAGAAAAGGAAGCTGAAAAACAGAAAAAACTAGACATTATTAAATACCGGATTATTGAAAACAAAACATGTCCAAGATGTCAAAAAAAAATGGAAAAAATGAAGTTTCATTACGAATGCCAACATTGTGGCGAGATCGTGGTATTAGAGGGATATAACCAACCCATTTTCAACCTTGATTCGACTGATCTCGAATTAAAATTTCATTCAAACTTTCCAATAAATTTTTACATGCCAGTTAGCGGTGTCACGATTAAGTGGTTAATGGGTGAGTGGAAAGCATTAGTCGTGATTTATTCTAAAGACAACCCAAATAAAAAGTGGTTGCGTTTTTATTGGTGGACTCGAGATTTGAGAAATATAATTAATCATGGATTTAGAGAAATTGGTAACGGGGTTCAGATGGGTTGGAAAGCTCAAAGAGGTTCAGGTTCACCAAATCTCTATAACAAAAGTTTAATTAAACCCTTGATTGAAGCGCTAAACAAAGCAGCAACGGAATTAAAATGGTAGTAAATTAAAATAGGGTGAATTCTGGTGAGTGGGGAACAGGATAGGACATGGAAGGAATTATTGGACAGTTTCATAAAAGGTGTTGAGAAATCAATAGAACAATTAAGAGAAAGAGATGTGGAAACCGTACCTGGGGCTAAAGATGTGTTATTGCAAAGATTAGAGACTATGAGACAACATTTTCCTCGAAATAACGGTGAAATCTTTAAAAAAGCAATTAACGATACGATTCAAAATGCATTCTTCCCCGACACATCTGATTTCGCCATAGCCTTCTATAAAGTATTGAAATCTCGGACCCACGATCAAGACTTTGTAATAAATGAACTAGTTAGTGGATTTGTTACTTCTAAAACGAAATCAATTATAAAAGCAGTCCAATTTCCTGTATTAGATCGAATGGTAGAAGCATTTAGTAAGCGAAATGATTTTCACATCGTAGATCATCAGTTTTATGCGATGTTTGGAGATCCTAATAAACCGAGAGCATATGTAAAAAAACAATTAGACGCCTTAGTAGATTTGTTTGGATTAGTAAGCAAAGAGTTAACGATAAAAAAAGACAAGAGAAGAAGTGAAGAAAAAACATATATTTTTTACACATTCCCTGACGAAATTTTAAGCATACTTAGCGAAAATTATATTATTTTCGACGAAAAACTAGGATACGCTTATGTATCAAAGGATTTCGACAGAAATGTGTTTATTTGCATGTTTTTAGCTAATCTGGCAGTAAATAGAGATAATATTGAAAAAATCGGTGGTTCTTTTACAATAAATGGGATCTCGGCGATTTTTGCTCTAATCTTAATTCTTAGTTTTATGCCAAAATTATCTATCGATGAAACAAATCCTATATTAAGAGACCCCTCCTATGAGAAAGAAAGAATGAGCATTATTCCAAAATCATGGTTAATGAAACACATTCTCGAACCACTATTCGAACCGTTGATAAAAATAATCGCTTATCAATTAGGTGGAGGGTTATGGTTATCGAAAATCATAGATTCTGAAATTAATAAAAAAATCATTAATCAGATAAGATTTTTAATAAAAGATGTAAATCGCTGGATTTTAGGAGAAATAGTTAGGGTAGAGATTCCAATTTTTGTAGAAATCGCTAACATATTCCAAGAAATAACTTTGGGTGCAGATACGGAATGATTTACATAATTTGTTTTCTTATTCTGTTGCCATTAGCAAATATCTTTCGTAATCCAAATTTAACAACTTTACATCTTTCTTAGTTAATGATCTAAGAGAATCATCGATGGTTATGAGATGTTCTCTTAATTCTATTAAATTGTTTTGTATCTTATCAACTATATCCTCCTCGTTAAAAGACACTTTTTCTATAAATTCTAAATATGAATTTTGCTTTTTAGCACCTGAAAAGATTGATATAATTTCTTCTAGTTTATTATTGATTTCTTTTAAGCTATATAAATAATCAAAGAATTCTTTTAATTTGTTTAACCATTTCTGGAAAATTGGTTCATCTTTCTTCAGTTTTTCATAATTAAATTTATCAGACAATTTTATTTTTTCTTCTTTTAGATAGGAAACCACATCTTTGTTCTCTTCTTGAGCTTTAACTACTTTTGATTGAACTGCTTTACTACTTAAGTTAGGATCGTAAATCTCGATAAATTCAATTAATTTTTCTCTAATCTTTTCAAATCTTTGGTAAAATTGGTCAATTGTGAATTCAATTTTAATTGTTTGATAAATATTTCCGTAACCTTCCAATATTAAGTAAAGATCATCAGAAAGGGTATAATCGTTTTCACGTATCTGATAAATAAAAGGATGAATAACTCCTGTCTTCTCACATCGTACACTCTTTAACCTTGTTAAAGCTAAGTTAAAATTTCTTCGGGTTATATCTTTAAACTTCTTATTAATAATTAAAAATAATAGATCGTCAGGTGTTAAGATTAAACCTTCTTCAATTGTAATAGTTTCTACACCCAATTTGACGATAAAATCTTCTTCTAAATTTTCAAACTCTCTATAGCTCCTTAAATTCTTCGCAACTCCCAAATCTATAAAGATCCGTATAAAATCCTCCGATAAAAGATTTGTAATGTTGGATTTGAAAATCTCATCTAAAGCTATCAATCTCGCATAATTTTTTACGAGATTTTGATTAACTAAATTCTTAAAGAGGTCGTTCCTTATTACATAGAGAAAAAGAATAATGTATCGAGAATTTATATCATCTAAGGTTTTTTCAATTAAACTCTTGTCGTATTCCAAAGATAGTGTATTGTGTTCCATATTTTTATTTTTAGTTAATTAATCTAAATATGTAAAGATCCTTATCATTATTAATATTTCTTAAAGTAGTGAAGAAGGTTTCCTCATATTAGGGTTTAAATGCTTAGAGATGCTATGGCGAAGCTAATCTTTAACTATTTATTGCGGAAGAATACCAAGTAAATCAAAGTCATTTAATAGTTCTCATAACCTTGAGATGCGTAAATAAACTGAAACAAAAATAAGAGTAAAATTTTTTAGATTAGAATGTTTTCCATTAAATGAGATAGATTATTCAACTTGGAAAAATCTCTCTCGTTTTATATTATTAGGTAAGAGATAAATGGGACGAAGAAAAAGAAAGCAACAAACTTATCGAAGAGTCAAAAGAGTACCAAAAATTTTTACATGCCCCTCGTGTGGTGAAAAATCCGTAAAAGTAATAAAAGTAAAATCTAGCGCTTTTGCAACGGTAAAGTGTGGTCATTGTGGATTAGAAAAAGAAGTTTTAACTAATAGAATTTCAGAACCCGTAGACTCCTTTGGTGATTTTATAGATATTCATTATGCAGATCAGGAACTAGGGAGATTGGAAAAGGGAATTGAAAAATTGAAGAAAGATGGTGAATACGGAGAACTCGCGTTCTCTTATAGTATTCTCTCTGATTTATGCAAAGTAAAGGCAGCTCAGCTTTTAGAAGAAGAAGATGTGGATATGGAAGCAGTTAATCAATGGAAATTACAATCTGAGAAATACAAAAGACTAGAAAAAGATGCAATATTACATTTAGACGCTGAAGAGCTGGATAAAGGAATAAGAACTGATGAGGAATCTCTATTTTCGGAATTTTCGGATGGAAAAACCAAGAAAGAAAAAAAAATCGATGATGTATTCTCAGACCCAGGGTTTTTAGAATGGTAATTAATTAGTGTCTTTTCAAACCAAATTCTCGTTATTTTTGAGTATAATTTCTTTCACATCAGCTGGTATAGAGTTCCAAATAGGTAGGTTTAAAATCAAGTTAAAAAAGCCGACTCTATCATATTTTCTGTTACGAATCAAAAAACTCCACTTATTAAATGCGAGTTTGTTAAACAATCTTACTAAATTAAAACCAATTATGCTATACTTTGACACAAGAAATTTTGCTAAATACGCTTTAATTCGCTTAACACGAGGAATAACTTCTGGATATGCTGATTCTGAAAGTGACCGATGAAATATTTCGTATATTGAGATGATTGGCACAAGGGTATTTATATAGCTTGAAATTACTTCTTTATAATTCTTGTTAGATAATGTGATTGATGATATTTCGTTCAATTTGTGTTTAGCAAATTGAAAGTGCCGTTCCTTAAAATATAACCACATTTTAGCCATATCATCTCTTAAAAGTTCCAAATTCTGGATAACTTCTCTCTCTTCGAATATAAATTTATATTTGTCCTGGAAGTAATTAATAAAAGATAATAAAATGGAATTTGTCGAATCTTGTTGACCAATTTCAAACTTTTTTGAATTTATTAGTGACATTTCTGATTTAGTAGGTTTATGGATGGTATGCGTATAAAGTGGTGTAGTCCAAAGTAATACTCGTAATTCTTCCAATAATTTACGATATATTGAATACTTTGCAATAAATCTAGACATATTGGTTTTATTTTTTTCTGAGTATGTTCCGATTCTCCTTCGAGAAGAAATTATTTTTAGTTTATCGAGCTTCCCCATACTCTTGAGAAACATCCTTGTAAGTTTCCTATACTCAATAATTTTCCTTTTCAGGTACTTATCAACCTTGATTAAATTAGAAATGTAAGAGTAAAAATCAACGTCGTAATGATTTTTGAGATCTTCATATGTAATTAAATGAATTGGTTGAGTCCATTTACTTTTAGTATTAATAACGCTCATAGCATGATCCCCTATAGTATAGGAAAAAGTGACTTTTTCGAATAACTCTTTTAACGAGTTAAACTTACCTAATTTCTTAGGATCATTAGTAAAATAGCCATGAAATAAAGTGTCTGTACCTTTGTAAATGTTTCCACGATATTTAGAAATAATAATTGATTCAAATTCGCCAGGATGGTGTCGTTTAAAATCAAATCTACTCTCTATTAAGATTATCGCTTGGTTTATTTTATGACATACAGAATGTGTCCATTCAAGAAACAAATCTAAATATTTTAGAAACTTCGGTAAATATCCAACAAATTGCGGGTTAAAGTAAATCGGAAATCCAAATCCACGAGAAGTAGAAAAAATAAATTGAATCACATTTCTTGTTATTTCCCCTTTTAATATACCTGGAAATTTAAATTGCAACGCAAATTTAGGAAAGAGTGCATCGTATCCTAAATTCATCCACGCTTCAAACAATATTATGCCATCTGGAAATCTAAACGAATCCTTTTTGCTTAAAATATTGTCACTAAGCGTACTTAAAGCAGTTGGTATTGAAAACAACCAGTTTACGCTATTTTCAACCGCTTTTAGACTTTCTTTAAATTGTTTTAATATTTTGGGACGAATCTGCTCCTGTATTTTTGCTTTTTTATTGTAATAATTGTTTATTACTCGCACTAATGAGGGAATTTCCATTAGTTGCCTCTGAAAATCGTGCTGCATATGTAAATTAATACTGCTACGCTTGATCTCTCTCGAGTTTAACACGGATTCAAACCATTATTAGTAATATGTTTTCAATATGTGTTTACGTTAAATGGTTTTTAAAACTTATATTGACTTCGCAAAGTTAAAAAAGATAAATAGAAAAGTGCTCCAAAATAAAAAAATGGAGCTTAACCACCTTGTTTCTTTGCAAATAGCTGTTTTAGTTCCCCTAGAATTGCCCCGCGTAATGAAACTGGGCTAGCTGGACGCCCTCCTCCTGGACCTCCTGGTGGACCTCCTGGCGGCGGCGGTGGAGTTCCTGGC
>JAHPYY010000090.1 GCA_019058515.1 Promethearchaeota archaeon | reverse complement strand
CTAAAGGAGAAATACCGTTATTGAAAAATGTGGAATCCCCAATAAGAGCCATAACATTTTGCGCAGTTTTAGTTGACATACCTATAGCCGCACTTAACCCTCCCGACATGCATATGACCAAATCGCTACACTCTTGTGGAGGGAAAAACGACATAACATAACATCCAATATCTCCACAGATTACAGTGTTAGTCAATAAGTTAGTTGCTTTCAAAATCGAATACAATGTAGCGCGTTCAGGGCAACCTGCACAAAATGTAGGGAATCTACTTGGGATAATTTCTTTGTATGAATTAAAATGATCACTTGCATCTTGAAGATTTTCCGGTGGAGAAATTTTGAAAATTTGTGATAAGCAACTCGCAACTAATCCGGTAGAATACTCGTTATATTTTGGAAAATATTCTTTTCCAATAACTTTCACATCTAAATTATAATTATGTGCTATGCTAGCAATTTTTACTTCTAAAAACGGTTCGAGTTCTTCGATTATTACAACTTGTTTCAGTTTTTCTAAGAATTGTATAATCTGTTGGGGATTCAAAGGGAAAATCATACCAAGTTTAAGGATAGGAATGTCGTTTAAATCCAATTGGTTGAGAGCTTCTATAGTGTATCCAAAGGGCATTCCGCTAGTGATTATTCCCGTCTCCTGATCACCAGGAAATACTTTATTTACCCCAAATTTCGGGACAAGTTTCCGAATGGTCTCAATACGTTCGTACAACCTAATATGATTGTTTATTGCGTGTGGAGGAAGGGAGTTGAATTTAGGAATGTCTCTAACAAACCTACCTGTTGCTTTCCCAGGTATAATTGGCTCCAAGGTTACATATCCCCTAGAATGTGCGCTTCTTGTTGAGGTTCTTATCTCAAATACCGTATCAAACTTTTCTGAAAGCTCGAACGCAAGTTTCGTAAAATCTTTACACTCTTGAGGAGTATGAGGCTCAAAACACGGTAAATGAAACATCCATATATAAAAACGCTCGTTTTGCTCTTGGTGCGATCCCAATGAACCTGGATCTGCTCCAACGAGAATCACCATTGCGCCAGGATTTGGACCGTTTAGCGCGATTACACTTAAAGCGTCACTGGCCACATTTAATCCTACATGTTTCATCGGGTTGAAACTTCTGCAACCCGTCCACGCAGCTCCAGCACACGCAGAACTAGCCACGGCTTCGTTTACCGCCCATTGGTGCACTAAGTATCGCTGCACTTCGGGATTTTGTTTTAATACTTGTTGGAAATAATCTCCTATATCGCTGGTAGGTGTACCTGGATATTGGGAAACATAAGAAACTCCCGCTTCGAGACATCCTCTAACTACTGCCTCGTTTCCTAACATTAGAACCTTCCCTGAATCATCGGTAAAGCGCGTGTCTCTAAATGACATTTTTTAATCTCCAAATCAACATATTATTTATAATCAGAAAAAACGATGACAAAAAAAACTTTTCGTTATAGCTATTAGTAGTTCTACATATATTTTCTTTTCCTGAGTAAATAAAAAAGATATATGGAGACTAAACACAGCGAAATTAAGGCAATTGTAGTCAAGATAGACATTATGATAAATATATTAGGTATAATTTCCTCTTGCTGGTTAGACGAGATATCTTCCTCGAAGATTACGCTAAAAGCTAATATTGTCGAGTTGTTTATAGGATCTAAATTCAAGAAATAAATATGCCAAAAATCAAAATAAGGCAAATTGAATGTCCCCTCATCCTCTCTTTTTGTACCATTTGACAATGATATATACTCATTTAATATGGAATTTACGATAAATGCTTGATGTTGAGTGTCATTTAATAAACGGACTGTAATGCACACATTAGATAAACTTCTAAAATGCCATGTTAATTTAGTCTCACTTTGATCTCCTATTATCACCCAAGTTTTTGGTTCGAGACCCATTTTAACTGAAGAAGAATCTTTAAGTAAGTTTGATTCTTGTAAAATAGTAGTGTCCAAGTCTAAAAAAAGATTTGGGATGCAAACATACATCCCTATTATTAGTATTATTAAACTTGAAAAGAAGCGCTGTCTCATCTATACATTTCTCTCTTTTATAGTTTACTAAAACTGCTCGTTATGTAATAAGTGTTTTTTCGAAAGCCGTAGAGCCCCATATCCCTGTATAGCTAAAATTATTAACCATGTGTATTGAGAAATCTTTTGAAACCCCGCTTGAATAAATAATCCTTCTTGTGTAGCCGTGGGTGGTCCAAATAGCGATAATATGGTATAAATGAAAGCAAAAGCAATAACAACCATATAGAGATATGCAAATTTATTTGGATATATTTGATTTCTTAGTATTAATATAGATAGTAGAGCCATTACGAGTAAACTGAATGCCGAAAACAAGTTGGAGAACACAATGTGTGTATCAGGGTATAAATCCCATGGTGTTATCACCACTAAAATAAGTAATATTCCCATTATAAAGCCACTTATATATATCATCCCCGTTGAAATTCCTTTCCTATTTCCAAACTTAAAGAAATAACTTGATGCTGAAAAAAAAAATGATATCGACAAGGCTAGGATTAATGCTGAGATTGAAAAAATCGTGAAAGAAATTGTATTTGGTGTTCCTGATAAAGAAACAGTTCGTCCTAAATCGCTAAAAAAGTTCTCCCAGAAGCTATATCCCTGTTTTGAAGAATCTATTTGAGTTCCTCCCGTATAAAAGAACATAGACAATGCGGTGAATACAATATATTGGATCGGCGCCACAATTGAGGCAATATACCCATACTTTTTCCAATTTTGCTTGAGATGTATTACCACTCGATTTTTTCTTTTTATAAACCCCATAGAAATAACACCAAATACGCCTAAATCAAAAAATTCAGCACAGATCAGGTATATTGGCTCTTCTCCGAAGATATTTAAAAACATAGGCCGAACAAACTGTGAGATTAAAATGAGTGTAAATCCAATTGTTAAGATTAGGGGATTCACTTCTGATAATACTTTCTGTTTGTAAGCCAAGTACATTACATAAATTATCATAATCAATGATGGAATAGCAATTATAGGTAATATGTTTGAGATAAATATGTGGTTAGGGCCCAAAATTACGACGGAAGTCTCAAGCACAAAAAGTAACACTACTAATTTCAACCTAATTTTATCGATAGCTTCCTGATCAGCGAGTTTATTGGATTTTTTCTTTACCGATAATGCAAATAATATAATACCGAATCCCAAGTACATCATGGGTAGAAGTTCCATTAAAATTATCAGAAATCGAATTTTCAATATTATTAAAACTATATCTTCTCCAATGTAATAGTAAACCAAATCCCACCACAAATCTAATCCCTTTCCGAAAATCAAGATATAGAAGAACATAGCAAAAAGAAAAGGTACATCAGAAAAATATTGTCGCTCTTGTTGGAACCATTTGTAAAACATATATAGTGTGCATGCAGAAATGTTAACTATTCTTAGCGTAATTATTATGATTAGTAAATAAAATTCTGGATAATTAGCTATTGATTGTGTAATGATTGGACTAAAAAACACGAATAGTAGTATTAATATTGCTGTATTAAGAGCAGAAATCGCAAGAATTACTAGTTTTATATTGAGTTTACTAAAAGTCATAAACTATTTTTTTGTCAAAACTTATAAACTCAACCAATATTCTTTCTTAAATCTAATAGATAAATTACGCTAAGTATACCATTTAAACGCTGCATTTCAACATTTATTTTAAATATCTAAAACAATGTAAATTTCGCATGAGTCTTCTTTTATTTTTATTTCCATATCAGAATAAGTAATTGCTTTTACTTCAGTGCCAACATCATGTTTGTTCGAAGAAAAAATTTCCCCTAGGGCTTCAGCTTTTAGGTAATATTTATCGTTAATTTTTTTGATATCATTTATATTAACTTTAGAAAAGACTAATCCTTGGGCGTCAAAAAAATAAAGAAATTCTGTTAAAAAATCAAACAGTAATGAAAATAGATCTTCTGAGATAATTTCGAAAGTTCTTTGAATTTTAGCTTCGATCTTTCTGATATCAGGAGAAATTACTTCCATTAAGGCATAGACAACTTGAGAAAATGCTACATTTACATTCTGGCCCCATGTATGTATGCGGATATCTGCTGTGTGATCTAAGTACTCGAATCCGGGTTTTTTCATAGACTTAGGTGCTTAAAAATAAAATTATCAAGTATCTAAAGATGGGAGATAATTTATTTTTTAGTAGTTTAAAATGATATTACCCTATTTTACATTGTATGATGTCAACTTTGACCGAAGATCTCTTTTTTTATCAGAAAGTAAAAATAAAGAGGAGATATTCAAATCCAGAAATATTTTTGTATCAGTATTTCTGGAAAAAAACCAGAATTCGATTAGAAAATATTGTAATAATCGGAAATTATATTTTTTTCTTCGTTGGAGGAAAAGACTATTTTAAAGCAAAAATATATTTGAAACAATTTAGGGACGAGTTAAAAAAAAAAGTCGTAGTTTTAAGGTACGAGGATACATTAATAAAATTGATATTTAGCTTTTTTCCCGATCCCTATATACACCAGATCTCGTTTGGAACTGACATATACAAAGGTAAGAGAATTATTAACGTAGGTTTCA
Source organism: Promethearchaeota archaeon (assembly GCA_019058515.1). The sequence goes on along the minus strand of JAHPYY010000090.1, from coordinate 10,293 downwards.
TATCGTTTTCAGAAAGAGGGATTGCTGTGGGAAGACAGGGTGAGTACATTAAAACTGTGAATAAGATACTAGAGCGTTATGTTTTATTTGAAGATTATCCCATCCCAATTATCTTAAAATGTAACTTGGTAGATTTTTAGATATTTATTACCAAGGGACATCTTTTAATTTCAACACATATGCAATTGAGTTGGCAATTATGTTTACAGAAGGAGTCAAAATGAGAAGAAACACAATGAGATTTAAATCAGGAGATAAATATTTAAAATTAAATATAATGGAGGGGATGAATGAAAACAAGATCGCTATTAAAGCAAAATCAATTTGATCTACAATCCAAAAAGGTTCTCCGCTAGGAATATTAACACGCCTTTTTAAAAAAGATCCAATTAAATCTCCTAAAGCTGCCCCATAGGAAGTGAGAATAATTCGAAAGATTATAATTAGTAATCCGACTGGAAATGGTCCTCCTATAAAGTAATATTTGTAGAACCAAATGTCGTCGTATAACTCATACAGATTACTATTTATACCTTCATTAGGGATTATTTGGATGATAGGCCAAAGAAAATATAAAATCATGAATATTACAATCGAGATAGGGATTCCAATAAATAAAGGGCCCCTTATTAGCCCTTTCCAAGTTTTATGATCACCGAATATCCTCCTTCCGTCTTTGCATTTTTTCCCAGCGTCGATAGGTTTGCCTCCTCCGACTATGACCATTCCTGCGTTAGATATATATGCGGGAACAATTAAAAGCAATGAAAACAGCAGAGTAGCAATCCAATCAGACCAAGTAAATACAATACTAATAAATATAAAATCAAGCAAAAGGAATGCTCCGAATGTCAATGCAAGATGAAACGCAATTCTGGTATTCTTTCTTTTTCTATCATCAATGTCGTTCATGTTTACCAAGAATCAAATAAATCGCTAAAAATTATAATAACTATTAATACTATATGGAAATAAAAGCTTATTGATTCCCATAATCAGATTGGGAGTTGTTAAATTATTAATAATATTGTTTTGTAAATAATTATCTTTTAAAGTTGCGACATAAATATGGAGAATTACCGAGAAATTAATTTATGTTAAATAAGCACCGTATAATATTGACGGATTAATAAATTCTCAATTAATAATAAACCTTATATTTATGTTTCTACTGCAAATTATGTGGTAATATACCCCCTCTTAAGATATAATGATAGATATGTTTATTTATAAAAAAATCAATTTCGATTGCAAAAGGAGTGCTTGAAGTGTTGAGAGAAACTGAAAACTATGATTTTGATATTGATCAATTCTACAAATCATATTTAAAAGGACCGAAGTTGTTTAGATATAGAAATGCATTGGAACCTTCGTTTATTCCAGAGGATCTTCCTCATAGAAACAACGAAATCCAAAAATTAGCAGAGTTAACGGCTTGTGCGCTTGTAGGAGACACTCCATCTAATTTGTTATGTTACGGAACCACGGGTACAGGCAAAACCGCTTCAGTAAGATATATCAGTCAAAAAATTGCCCAACAATGCATTAAAAACAAACCTTGGTGGATTTACATTAATTGTAGCGTCGTTTCAACTCCATACAGAATACTTGCGCATATATACAATACAATTTCTGGGGAAGAAAAGCTTCCTCCTACAGGTTTACCAAAAGATATAGTTTTTAAGAAACTCTTAGGTATATTAGATGAAAAATTGAAAGATTCCATTTGTTTTTTAGTTCTAGACGAAATAGACATGGTAGCTGAGAAACGTGGTGGGAACGAAATTTTATACGACCTTACGAGGTTAAACGAAAACTTAGATACTTGTAGCACTTGTCTCATAGGAATTTCAAATAAATTGAAGTTCAAAGAGTTTCTCGACCCTCGGGTTCTATCTAGCTTAGGCAAGGAACATGTAGTCTTCCCAATTTATAATGCGAGTCAATTAGGCGACATATTAAGTGAAAGAGCACAATTAGCCTTTGAAACGGGAGTCTTAAAGGAAGATGTTATACCATTATGCGCAGCTCTCGCCGCAAAAGAACACGGAGATGCAAGAAAAGCTCTAAAATTACTGAGAAAAGCTGGAGAGCTCGCCGAGAGAACCCAAAATAAAGTTGTTACTTCGAAACACGTTCATGATGCCCAGAAAGAATTGGAAAGCGATCACATATTAGAATATTTGCAAGGCGTTCCTCTTCAAGCACAGTTAGTTTTAACCGCGATTTTTCTCATTTCAAAATTTAAACCTAATCATATCATCATATCTGGTGATGTGTACAATGTATATCGTGAATTAGTTAATTTAACTATCGGGGTTCGGCCACTAACAGAAAGAAGAGTTAGCGACTACATAAATGAATTAAAATTAGCGGGAGTTATTTCAGCACAGCTAAAATCTATGGGACACTATGGCAGAACTAAGTTTATACAACTGGATATTGCACTAAACTTAATTGAAACGGTTTTAGCAAAAACACAAAAGTTGAAAAAGCTAATGAACTGTAAGCCTAGTCTTTTAGATAGTACTAAAGTGAATTTTAAAAATTATAACTTCAAAAAATTAGTGTAAAAATCTGAAAATCTCTTTATTTTTAATTTACAACTTCAAATAGTTTTTTTAAAATCAAACTCAACTTGTTCATAACTCTTAAGGTTAACAACTGGAACTATTCCTGGAGTTGGATTTATACCAAAACTTTTCATAAAATCCGTTTGAGATTGAAAACATCCTGAGTTTACTAAAGTAACATTTCTATATGATCCAAGACCGTTGATATGGACATGGCCTGTATGAAAAATGTCTGGAATTTTGTCTATAATTAGCCAATCCTTGTCCACTGGAGCAATTTGAGTCTTTTTTCCAAAAACTGGTGCCAAATGTCTACATATTAACAGTTCTTTCATGGTGTTTACAGGATTGTCGTTCTGTAAGGATGGAACTAACATATTTAAATCTAACATGCTATCCCCATGAAAAACTAAAGAGTTCACGCTATGAGTCTGAATTAAACATGGATTGCCGACGCATACCACTTCCAAATCCTTCAATGGATTGCAATATTTTTTTGGCACAGCTGGACGCGGGATCGCATTTCTTACTGGTTCGTGGTTTCCCGAACTGTATATGATAGTAATATACTCTGGAATTTGACTTATTAACTCAGAACAATATTTGTATTGTTTAAAAATATCGCTAATGTTTAAATCTTCTTTTTGATTAGGGTAAACTCCGACTCCGTCTATTAAATCTCCATTAATGATGATATATTTTACTTTTCCCGCAATAGCCCTTATCTTTGAGTTTCCATAATCGCCTGTTAGAAATTTAATGAACTTTAAAAACAACTTTTCTTCAAATTCCTTACTACCTATGTGTGAATCTGACAGTAATGCAATCGAAAGTTCTTCCGAAGCAGTGTTAGGTGTAAAGTCGGTGGGTAAGTCTATTTTTGTAATATAATTAGCGTAAATAATACCTCTTTGTTGACTGTTGTTAGGGCTGTATTGTCCTTGTATATATAATAATTGGTCTTCGATTATTTTTTCTACAAGATTCTTGAATTCGGGCTCGTTTTCAATGTTTTTATTAATTAATACTCCAATTTCGCCGGTATGATCTTCTAAATCCATGAAATAATTTCCTTTTTTTGTTTTCCTTATACTTTTCACTAAACCGATGGCGGAAACTTCTGTTTGATCTGGAATACGAATTATATTTTTTATATTTGAGGCAGAATGCACTTCAGAGCGATTTTTCATTAATTTCCTAAGCACTTCGTATTTATTCATAGTCAGATTGTAGAAGTCATCGTATTCACCATTTGTAAATATTTTGCCAGTGGGATCTTTTAGGATTTTTAATTCGCTATCAAATTCTTTTGCTAAAGGATTGAAATTAAGCGAGGATTTCGCCCCTGCATATTGACTTTTTTTTTTAATTTTAGCTGGTGTGGTAATGGCTAGTTCAGGAGATTCTCGTTCCGTTGTAGCTATAGTTTGCTGCTTATCTTTCCTCAGGATTTTGCGAGTATTTTCGATTTTTAACCGAGATTGCTCTTGTGAGGTTTTTTCTTCATCATTTAGGCTTTCAACTGTTTTTTGAGAAAAATATTCCTTGTTTTTGTATATAATTTTTTTTAAAAGGCTTTTTGTGAGGTGGTTATTAGAATCTGAAACTGATGGGCTTTTTTTAAAGATTAGTTTTATTTCTTTATTTGGATCGGGTAGTTTGATGATAAAATCTAATGTCTCGGGAGATATATTAAATCCCGATTGGATAATTGTTTTTAACAAAGCCTTTTTGATTCCTAACGCTTCAGAATTTGTCATGGTTTGTAGCTAATATTTTCAATTGCTATCTTATTAAATCCTTTATTATTAAGTGAAAAATATATATCACAAGAGTCCAAAGAATTGGAAATCCCTATTTTCAAAATAAAAGGGAAACTATATCAAATTCTCATGCGATATATTAATAATTTTTTTTTTAAAACAACGGAGTCTATTTGTTTTTATAACGACATAACCCAACATACCCAGTTAATAATTTTTTTTAATTTTGATGTAGGAAATTATTTTTATTAAATATAGACAATATTAAATCCTCTAAAATTGGAGCAGAAGATTATGGAGATAAGCGACTATATGGTAAAATACTTTGACAAAATACACGAACAGGTTGATAATTGTTATAAAATAGCGCAAAAGGCGAGAAGCAAGGGATATGATCCTGAATTATTTGTTGAGTCGCCCCAAGCTAAAGATTTGGCAGGAAGAGTTGAAAAATTAATAGGTCCTGAGGGTGTTGGCTCTAATATCCGTGATCTTAAAAAAAAAGGGTTGTCAGACGACGAAATAGTGTTTAAAATTGTGTCTGACATTCTAGATAAAAAAATCGGAAATATTGAAGACATTGAATTAAGAGTTGAAAGGGCTATTAGAGTTGGACTAGCTATTAAGACCATGGGCGTTGTGAGTGCTCCTCTTGAAGGTATTTCTAAAATTCAAATCAGAACCGATCCTCAAGGAAATAAATACTTATCCCTGTATTTTGCGGGTCCAATTAGAGCCGCTGGAGGTACAACTGCCGCATTATGCGTACTGATAGCCGATTTTGTAAGAAACAAGGCAAGCATACCGAAATATAAAGCAACTGAAGCAGAAATAGGGAGAAATGTAGAAGAGGTAAAACTTTACGATAGAAGAGTTCATTTACAATATCCTTCTTCGCACGAAGAAATCAGATTTGCCATTGAACATTTACCCGTTGAAATTAACGGAGATGCTACCGAACTCGAGGAAGTTTCAGCTTTTAGAGACTTACCGAGAATTGAGACCAATAATATACGAGGAGGCGCATGTCTCGTTTTAAACGATGGGATAATCTTGAAAGCGCCAAAATTACATAAAATCGCACAGACAATGAATTTAACCGATTGGGATTGGTTAATCGAGCTAAAAAAAATTGGAGATAGCCATAAGAAAACACTAAAAAATGAATCCACTCCTTCAATTCATTTAGATGCTAAGAAAATAACTCCAAATTCCAAGTATGTGGCCGATATCATCGCTGGTAGGCCTGTATTCAGCCATCCCTCAAGAATCGGAGGTCACAGAATTAGATACGGTAGATCAAGAAATACAGGCTTAGCTGCAGTGGGTATGCATCCCGCAACAATGACATTACTTGATAGTTTCATCGCTATAGGAACACAGTTGAGAATAGAAAGACCCGGGAAAAGTGCAAGCGTTTGCCCAGTAAACTCAATTGAACCGCCGATTGTTAAATTAACCAGTGGGGATGTAGTTAGAGTTTCAAATTCAACGATTGCAATGAATGTGTATGAGAGAGCTCAAAGGATTTTATTTTTAGGAGATATTTTAATTGGATTTGGAGAATTCGCGGAAAATAACCACAAACTTGTTCCCTCAGGCTATGTTCCAGAGTGGTGGGCTCTCGAATTGGAAAAAAACCTTAATGATCTTGGTATTTCTGAAAATAAACTTCAAATATATATTGATGATCCGATAAATAATACACCCACAGCTGAAATAGCTATAGAGCTAGCAAGAAAATTTCATGTCCCTCTACATCCAGACTATACCGATTATTGGGGGAACTTAAACATTGAAGAAGTTCAATTGATAAGAAAGGCATTTTTAGAATCCTATAACCCTCAAGAAAAATACATAGAATTGCCTAATAATGCCTCCTTGAAGGTCCTTTTAGAAAAAGCCTTCATTCTCCATAATATTGAGGGCGATTTTATTAAATTTTCTGATCAAATGAATACTATTTACATAACTATTTTTAATTTGAATAATCATAATGATTTACCTTTTAAAGAAGCTGAAAATGTGTTTGATTATTTTTTTAAGTGTTCTTCAATTGTAATAAAAAACAAAGCTCCGTACTACATGGGAACGCGCATGGGACGTCCCGAAAAATCTGAGCGGAAAAGCATGAAAGGAGTTCACACCTTGTTTCCACTAAGCGATAAAGTTGGCAATTCTCGGTTAGTTGAAAAAGCGATGGAACTAGGAAAAGTTAAGATCGATGTGTGTAGAAAAGAATGCCCAAAATGCGGAAATGTGAATATTTTCAATACATGTATAAAATGCGGAACTCATACTGAAACAAGATCGGTTTGTGAAAAATGTAAGACGCTTTACAATCCAATGAATTTAAATGACCGGAATATCTGTTCTAAATGTGGAAATTTAATAAAATCATCTGGCGAAGCGTTATTTAACTTTCGAAATCATGTTTCTAATAAATTAACTGGTCTCAAACTCAACTTACCGGAGAAAATGAAAGGAATATTTGGATTAACAAATCAGTTCAAAGTGCCCGAACCGATTGAAAAAGGGATATTAAGAGCCAAAAACCATGTATTAGTTTATAAGACGGCAGAAATCAGATATGATGCTACAGATATCCCTTTAACTCATTTTAAACCCAAAGAAATCGGATGTTCCGTCGAAAAACTTATAGCTTTAGGATATGAAAGAGACTATAAAAGAAATCCAATTCTTAACAAAGAACAAATCATCGAATTGAAAGTCCAAGACATCTTACTGTCAGAGGATTGCGCAAATTACTTAATTAAAGTAGCAAGTTTTATAGACGACGAGCTAGAGTTGTTTTATCACATGAATCGCTTTTATAATGTTAATAGTAAAGAAGACTTAATTGGGCATTTAGTAGTTGGTCTTGCTCCACATACTAGCGCAGGCATAATTGGAAGGATTATTGGATTCAGTCCCGCCAGGTCAATATACGCCCATCCATTTTGGCACGCCGCGAAACGTAGAAATTGTGATGGAGACGAGGATGGAGTAATGCTTCTCTTGGATCCACTTTTAAACTTCTCCAGATATTATTTACCAAGTAAAATCGGTGGAAGAATGGACGCTACATTAGTTATTTCTTCTAAGCTGGATCCTAACGAGGTAGATGTTGAAGCCCACAATATAGACACGTTATATCGATACCCATTAGAATTTTATCAAGCAACCGAAAGCTACGCGACTCCAGGAGAAATCGAGGATATAATGCAGTTAGTATCTTCTAAATTAGGAACACAAAATCAATATGAAAACATAGGATATAACATTCCTACAATGGATATCAATGAAGGACCAAAAACAACAAGTTATAAAACTTACGGTTCTATGGATGAAAAGGTCGAAGCTCAGTTAACCATTGCAAAAATTATCGATGCTGTGGACGAAAAAGCTGTGGCAGAAAAGATATTGGTAACCCATTTTAATCCAGATATCTTAGGCAATCTACGGAAATTTTCTGTACAGACCTTTAGATGTGTAAAATGCAATACTAAGTACCGAAGACCCCCGATTTCAAATTCTGGAAAATGTCCAAACTGCGGAAATAAGGTGATTTTGACGGTAAATAAAGGGAGCATCGAAAAATACATTCCAAGAGCGCTAAAAATGACTTCAGACTTTGATTTAGATCAGTATACCGTTCAAAGAATGACATTGGTCAAAGAATACATTGAAAGTTTAACAAATAATCCTAAAATTAAACAGCAACACTTATCAGAGTTTTTTTAAATCATTATTTGGTTTGCATCTAATTTCCTTAGCAATTTTTCTATCAATATGGCACAATTCTGCAGATTTTTCTCAGAACATTTATCTGGGGTATCTTCCAAAGAATGTATGAATCGAGAATCATCTACAGAGTGTATACAACATGTATTGAACGATAAGTCATGTTTTAAAGAATAATTAAAGAAGGGATTATGATCACTTTTTATTTTATAATTTTTCGAATATGTTTGAATAACTAAATTTTCCTCCTTAGCTATTTTAATTAGCGCTTTATTTAACGCTTCGTTTTTTAAATTGTTTCTTAAGATTCCGTTTTTGTCTACCAGTCCTATGTATGATCCCACCATGTCAATGTTAATTAGAGCACTCCGATTAAGGTCAAATCGATCATTAAAGTTACCCATATTTAGTTTACAAAAATGTTTCGCTCCCTTTGTACCAAATTCTTCCGCTCCTGTCCATAGTAAAAGCACCGTAGTTCGTTTCAAAGGTTCCGTTTTAATTCTGTTTGCTAACTCTAGAAGTACGCTAATACCACTGGCGTTATCAATAGATCCCGTAAATTCGCCAGATTTGGCTCCAAAAAAATAAAGCATCATTGGGATAATAATAATTAATCCCAATATCGATGAGATACCAACGATGAAAATCAGATTTGGATCTACTTCTAACTCAAAGAATAAAAAAATACTAAAATAGACCGACAAGACTAAAATAAATATATAATATGGAACAGTGGTCACTCTTAAAATCAAATTCACCCTTTTTTGAACTCTATATGGATACCTAGATAAAATTGAATCGTGATGGGCTGTTAAAATGACTATACGTGAGTTGATATCTTTATTTAATGAGGGTATTAAACAAGAAAGGTTTCTAGATTCTTTTTTTTCGATTAAACTTATGTGCCGCATTTTTGATGGCACAAATTTGACTACAAAATACACAGCAATTAGGAGGTATAACCGAAAAATAAACATATAACTTAGTATAATTAGATATAGTATTCTGATGACTATGCGGTTGGGACCAATCCAACGAAAATAGTCAATTTTAGAGGATATATTAAGCGCTGATAACTCGTTTTCAATGTAGTTAACCACCTTTCTCTCTCCTAAAGTAGCAGCGGTTCTATTAAATCCTAGCGATTCAATGTGTGAAATTAGAGGTTTTTTTTGATCTGATACCAATTAGTTGTACCTTACTCAGATTGCTTCTTAATTAAATATTTAAATAAGCAAAAACCTCGTTTTAACCTTTATTGTTATTCTAAAAAACAGTTTGGATATTGGTATTTGTTAAGGTTTTATAGCCGAAATATGCAACTATCAGCCAACCATGTAATATAGAGGAGGTGGGATTTGAACCCACGAAGACCTCTGTCACTGCGACCTCAGCGCAGCGCCGTAGACCAGACTTGGCGACTCCTCCCTATTCTATCACATTCTTTTCATCTTCAGATTGCTCTATTATAGTAAAAATTTGAAATTATAAAATCTTTATTGTTCAAGGACATTTAGTTGTCAGTAGAGTTCTAAATAACATAAATTTATATTACATTTTTTTTTGAATATAGATATATAATATAATTATCGTTCTAAACTATAAGTTTGGAATAGATTTTTGAAAGAGGTCTCATAGGTTTGTCTGTAGACACAAAAAAGTTGAAAGCTTTGCTCCAATGGTATCAACAAGAAGTTGGGCAAGATTTAATAGCCGCAATTGTCGTTAATAGAGATGGATTAGTAATGGATGCAGCCTCTGGAAGTTCAGAGAAAACTCTCGATGAGGAGATAATAGGAGGAGTGAGTGCTTTAGTGGAACCAGTTCTTAATAGAATTACGCAAGAATTTTCTTCAGGAGACTTTGGTACAGGAACCTTTGATACTGAAGAATATAGGCTGATTTTCTGCGAAGCAGGACCAGAAGCAGTGTTTGTGACTATACTCGATTCGATGGCTATGGTTGATCCAGTATTTCCCTACGCTTATTTAACAGCAGAAAAGATTGCGCGTATTTTCGACGGAAGAACCGTAAGCCCCGTCATCCCTAAATTGCGTGTCCAGAAAGAAACTGAGGATATTCAAAGAAAATTAGGAGAACTTCAACAAATTAAAATTAAATCAGGAGAGTATGCATTTAAACTTATTCTTGGTGGTGAGGGAGGAGTAGGTAAAACGAGTATGGTTCATCGTTTTGTTGAAGATTCGTTT